>NZ_LQXW01000024.1:0-64921 GCF_001586765.1 Pseudomonas sp. ABFPK
CCGGTTGAGTGGCCGGATGACCGTGGAATCAGTGGTCGGATACGCGTGGAATGGGTGGCCGGATCACCGTGGAATCGGTGGTCAGATGCTTATGGAATGGGTGGCCAGATGACCGTGGAATCCGCAAACACTCAACTCGACCCCTACTGGTCCGGAAATGCCTCTCAATCTGTGGGCGGGAATTCAAGGGCAGAGGCTGCGCCGTGCTCAAGCACGGCATGAGCGAATGGTGGCGAAAGCGATCAAGGACAACGTTTCTAGCCGCCGTCTCAAACAATTGGTCATGCGCTATGACCGGATCCTTCTCGCTGCCGTAAAGCTCGTGCCTAGGTAGCCCTGAAGTATCACTCTCACCAGAAGCCTCAGCCATGCTGAGGTTTTTTTTTACCCGCAGCCCGCGCCGGCAGCCTGAGCAAAAGCCTTTCGGGGGGCGTGCCGAGATAAGCCAAAAATTAGGACATTCGTTCTGTAAGTAACTGTTTTTAAGGGAACTGCTCATGTGCTGCGGAAGGACGGTCGAGAATAGAGGGTGGCCACTTGGGATTCTAACCAGCCCTGCTTACAAACCTTGGCTACGGTTTGCGTCGTAATAACGAGCCAGCCGCATTCTCCTCGAAAGCTCCAGCTTCCTCGATATAGCCGTGTACGGTGCCATCGTGCCGCCAGCCACCCTGTCGTTTGATCTCAAGGAAATCCGCCCCAGCCCGATGCGCACTGGTAGCCAGTCCCCGACGCAGACTGTGGCTGCTCAGTTCGGGCACATACAACAGCCCTGCGGCTTCGGCACGTGCCGTCAGGATGGTATTCACGCTGCCCTCGTGCAGTGCCACCTCGCCGAGTACGCCCCAGCGGCTGATGCGCCGGAACAGTGGCCCCTGAACGATCTGAGCCGCGTCCAACCACCGGCGTAGCGCTGTCGCGGGGCAGCAGATGCTGTCGCCGTATGGGATCGCCTTGTCGAGTCCCTCGCCCTCCTGATCGGTCTTGGAACGGGGCAGCGTGATCCGTAGACCTTCCTGCTCCCACTCGAGGTATTGCATCTCCAGCGTGACCAATTCGCTGCGCCGGAACGCACCAAAATACCCGACCTGGAGCAGTGCACTGTCCCGCAGTGTCGCCAGTCCGTCGAGCGTGTTCAGGTGCACCACGATGCGTTCGAGATCCTCTAGGACCAGGGCCTTGGCTTTTTGTCGAGGCCGCCCGTTCACCCGCTCAATACCGCGCAAGGTTTTGCCCACGGTGGCGCTGGCGGTAGGGTCAGGAAAACCCTGATAACGGTGCCATTGCGACAGCGCCGTGAGGCGCAGGGCCAGGGTGCGCGGGTTCAATACTTCCGCAAAAGACAATAGATAACGAATCAGCGCGGCTTCATCGCACGGCAGCACGCCGCCCCAGGCGAGAAAGTGGCGAATGGCCGAGCGGTAGGTGCGCCGGGTGTTGTCGGTTGTCGCGGCGGCGAGAAAACGCTGATGTTGCTCAGCCAATTGTTCGGGGGTGGTGAGCGTACCGGGGGTACGCGCAAGTACTGTCGGCTCTTCGTGCCGCCTGGTGGGGAGGTTTTCGTCATTATGGGGTTGTACGCCGGAATCCCAGAAATTTCCGTCAGCCCAGCTCCAGTCCCGCCACGAGCGCATCCAGGTCGATGAACTTGCCGTCAGTCTGGAAGGTGTAATGCCCGTTCAGCAGGATGTGCCGCCAGGCCGCTGGCGACATCTGCGTGATCAACGCCAGCGCCTTGGCATTGCCAGCTGCCTCGTACTTCGTCAGCAGCAGGGACAGGATCGCCGAGTTGTAGAAGATGATCGCGTTGCCGATCAGCCTGGCGCACTGGTTGCTGATCTCGATTTCGATGTCGGTGCGGCCGGTCAATTCCTTCTTCCCACCGACTTGGGCGATGGTCGAGCGTAGCTGGTGATAGGACTCAATGCGGTTCTGCGAGCGGTGAACATTACGCTCCAGTTGCGGGTCGCGCAGGTAGCGCAGTGTGTAGATACTGCGGATGAGCTTGTCGAACTCGAAGATTGCGCGCCGCGTCGGGTTCGGCGCCGTATAGGTGCACAGCTTGCGGATCAGCGTGCCCTGCGTCATTTCCTTCAGGCCCAGTGTGGCGACGATTCGGTCGATGTTCGCCTTCTCACCGACGATGAGTTGCCGGTCGATCTGGCCAGCCGGCCGGATCAGGCATTTCTCGTACAATGCCAGATCATCGGCGCAATACAGCTCCTGCAACTGGTCGTCGAGGTCGGTGAAGCGCGGCTCGAAACGAAGTCCGAACCAGTGCAGGATGGCGAAGTTGGCCTTGTTGATGCTGTGCATGTCGCCGGTGATCGCGCTCGGCACGATGTCCGACGTGTTGCGGTACCAGATGTCGAACACGTGGTGAGCCTCGTACTCGTGTGCGCCTATCAGGTAGCCGTTCAACGGCACGTGATTGCACAGCAGCGTGTAGGCGACGACGCCCTTGCCGCGGCCGAAATATTTGCGCGAGTAGCGCGCCTTCACAGTTGGTCGCTCGACGCCGAATTTCTGCCCATCAACGGCACCGTACAACGAATCGAGGTCGAACGAGTAATGCGGGAAGATCGGCAGTGCGGCGATGGCGTTGCTGATGCAATCGTTGGCCACATGTAGCGTCGCCTGGCGCAGGTACTGCTGGTAGGTACTCTCCAGGACGTGGTACGGGATGTCGCTGGTACGTGCCATAACCTGGTTGCCGTGGTTCATGGCTTGGGCAATGATCACCGCCATCAGACTGTCGGCGTCGGCTACCTTCTTCGCATAGCGTGGCTGCAATGGTGTCAGCGCCGACAGGAACTGGCACTGGCCGTTGACGAAGCGAAACACGTCGGCGACATCGCAGTATGGCAGTTGCTCGTAGAGAGCTTGCTCGCGCGCCTTCTGGTTCTCCCCCTTGGGCTTGCGCCAGGTCAGTCTCTGCGTGTCCTTGTCGTATTCCAGGTGCGTCAGCTTGCCCTGTTTCAGCTCGCGATTGAACGCCACCCATTGCGCACGCAACTCGGCCGCCAGTGCATCGAGCTGGGCACTGACCGGCTGCCGCAGGAAGGGGATGTCCATCTGCGCGAGCACGGCGGCTTTCTCGTCCATCGAAACCAACTCGTCGGACAAATGCCGGTGCTGCAAGCTGTCGTCAATGTAGAGCTCGCCCGCCTGGAAGCGTTTCCTGACCTGACGGTAAAGCCAGAATTCGTAACGATCGGCATGCAGGCCTGTCGGCGTGCCTTCGGCATCGAACATCAGCAGGTACGGACGCAAGCGTTTCGGCAGCGTTGCCGCCGGACATTCGTCGAGTGGCCGTTGTGATAGGCGCTGCTGCTTGGCGAACACGCTCTTGGCCCAAGTCAGCGCCGCGAGCCATGGGTTATCGGGGGCCGTGCCGGCGAAGTCGAGCGCGACGTACAGCGGCCGTAGATGGCGTCGAATGCGTTCGGCCAGGCCGTCCACCGCCTGCCAGTGCAGCGCCAGTTTGTTCAGTGGCTTGACGCTCATGCGCTGCGCCGTGTTTTGCAGCAATTCCCTGGACATGATTTTGTAGGCGCGTTGGCGCACCTCGCCGAACGGCGTCGGATCGGCCACGCTGTCGTCCACGTACAGCGACAGCAGGCGGCCAACCTGCGGCGTTTCCTGATGGCGTCGCAGCTGTTCGGCGACAAAGGACTGTTTCGCACCCGTGCGGCTCTCGTCCTCAAGTTTTTTCATGTGGAAGGCCATCGCGTCGACCAGGTTGTCGGTGAGCTGCCGGTAACGTACCCAGGCATAGCACAGCAGGTAGAGCCGGGTCTGCTCCGCCTTCAGGTGGCGCAGGTCATGGACGGTATAGAAGTTCGCCAGGCTCGCGTAGTACAGCAGGTTCTGCTGCGAGATGCCGAGCTTGGGCAGCAGCGCCTTGGCGATCCCGTGCAAGGACTTCAGCGTGGCGCGCTTCTCGCGCTCCCCTGCCATCTGACGCCAGCCGAAATCTTTAGCGTCCTGCTTGAGCGCTGCCAGTTGAGACAGGGTGTCGTCACGCACCAGGAGCTGGCCCAGCGCAGCTTTGGCCGATTCGTCCAACACTTCTGCCAGCAAGCCGCCCAAGCGCCTGCGTTCGGTGGACAGGGCTTCACTGACCAGCTCTTGTAAGGTGGTGTGGCCGGGCCGGATGATTTTGTGCTCGCTGAGCCAAACGATCAGTTCGGCGGCCACGAATCCTGGCATTACGTCGCGCCGCACGATCTGTTCAGCCTGCTGTGCCAGTTGCGGCAGGAAGCTAGCCGCCCACGACCGGTAGCCGAACAGTTCGGCGATCTGACCCCTCTGGCTGTAGTGCTCATGCTTGGTGATCGCCTTGCGTTCGAACGCTTCGCCGTGGAAATAGCGACTCAGCACGAAGGCGCAATCGTCCTCGACCTCATGCCAATCGAAGCGGAAGAAAGCATGCTTGGCCTTGAAGTAGCCGATCTGCAAGACGCAATAGACTTGGGCCTGCAGGCTAGGCCGGCTGCTGGCGAACGCCAGTTCAGATTCGGTCAACGCCAGGTATTCCAGCCGCTGAGCATCGTCGAAGTCCGGTAGGCCGTACAAGGCTTCCTGCTCTGCGTCAGAAAAGACGGTGAGTAGCTTATTCTTGTTGCTCATCGACCGTCCTTCCCGCACCACGCCAACCTGCTCGCGTCAATGTTTCGATCAACGTAGTGCGCTTGACATTGAAGTTGCGGCACACCGCCGCCTTAGACATGCCGCCATCGAGCGCGGCGACGATGGCGTCCAGCTTCTCACCAGTGATCGCCTGCGGCCGGCCGCCGATCCGGCCGCGTTTGCGTGCGGCGGCCAAGCCCGCGACGACGCGCTCCTGAATCAAGGCGCGCTCGTACTGCGCGAGCGCACCGAACACCTGGAACAGGAATTCGCCCGAGGGCGTCGTAGTGTCCAGGTTCTCTGTCAGCGAGCGGAACGCCACCCGCTTGTCCTTGAGCGAAGTCACAATGGCGAGCAGGTGCGACAGCGAGCGACCGAGCCGGTCGAGTTTCCACACCACCAGCACATCGCCGGCTCGAACGAACTCAAGCGCCCGCGCCAAGCCGGCACGGTCATCCTTCGCGCCAGAGGCACGATCCTCAAACAGGTGACGCGGATCGACGCCGGCGGCGAGCAGCGCGTCGCGCTGCAAGTCCGTGCTCTGGCGGTCGGAGTCCGACGACACGCGCATGTAGCCAACCAACATAGGCGGATAACCATCAAAAACAGGTTTCCGCATAATAGTGAATAGCGATAGAGTTTTCCGTACATTTTTGAGGGGGTGTTGCACAGGTAGCACAGCGGCGGCTGACAGCCTGTCGCAAAACAAATGTTTTACGACACCTCCTTGAGGTTGCCGCGTTTACATCATTACCTGAACAGGTATAAAATTCCGTCATGACAAACAAAGAAAAACCGCTCGAATGGATCGCGAGCAGCCACAAGGATTTGATGGCGTTGCCGTCCGACGTGCGTCGCCGTTTCGGTTACGCGCTCTCGTTGGCGCAGATAGGCGATCAGGATGACGCAGCAAAGGTGCTCAAGGGGTTCGGTGGTGCCGGCGTGCTGGAGGTCGTCGAAGACGATGCCGGCGGCACCTATCGAGCGGTATACACGGTCAAGTTTGCGGAAGCGGTGTTCGTCCTGCACTGCTTCCAGAAGAAGAGCAAGAGCGGAATCGCCACGCCAAAGGCCGACATGGACATCATCCGCGCTCGGCTGAAGGTGGCCGAGGTATTGGCACAGGAGCTACGAAATGCAAAAACGAATCATTGAAGGCGTCGAGGTTCAGCGCAGCTCGGGCAACGTCTTTGCCGACCTTGGACTGCCTGACGCTGAAAAGCTCAAGATCAAGACCGGCCTGGTGGTCGAGATCAGGAGGGCCATGCGCGCCCTTGGGCTGACTCAACAAGCGGCGGCCAAACGCATGGGCATCCCGCAACCGAAGGTGTCGGGCATGATGCGCGGCGACTTCACCAATCTATCCGAACGCAAGCTGATGGATTGTCTGAATCGCCTCGGCTACGACATCGAAATCAAGGTACGGCCAGCAGCCGAGCCGATCGGGCATCTAACGCTCGCAACCGCTTAATCGGAGCCCTCCTGATGGCAGCCCGCATCACCGACGACGAATGGGACGAACTGACTCCCGAGAATTTCGATACCACGGCACTGCTGCGTGCAGTCGATGCCGTGGACGTGCTGCGCGGCGATTTGAATGACAGCGCAGACGGCGCACCTCCGCAACTGCGCACCGACCTGTTGAAGCTGCATCAACTGGCAATGGCCGCGTTCAACGAGGGATCACGCAGCCGAGTGGCTGAGCTATTTGATCTCGCCGTGGATCTTCAGGATCAGGTTGATCATCTGATGACCTCGCTGGAACAAGTGCAAGAAACCCTGTCCCGGTTGACGGCGCTCTACCCAGAAAGCCTGTCCTGAATGTTCTTGGAGACAACCACATCATGAGCCGCAGCCGCCGCAAAACGCCCATCGTTGGGCACACGACCTGCCGTAGCGAGCGCGAGGACAAGAAACTCTGGCATCAGCGCTGGCGAACTCACGAGCGCACCGCGCTGGCCAGCGCGTCGCCGGAAGCTCTATGCGCCCATCTGCCTCTACTGGAAAACCAGGTCAGCAACGTCTGGTCGATGGGTAAGGATGGCCGCTCCTACTGGCCCATCAAGCGCCAGGCCGCCACGGCGGATCGCATTGCCAACCACAAGGGACGCAATCCGCAAGAGCGCGCCTCCCTGAAAAAGCGTCTGCTGCGCAAGTGGATGAGCAAATGAACCTGTCCACCGGCTATCGCTTGGGCGCGAATCGCTGAAGAAGCAGAACTCCCAGCCGGCTACGAGGGCACGGCGACGCCAGAGGCGCATCGGGCCTGCGAGGTGATCCAGGAGCGGATTCGAGAGCACGTCGTCGCCACCAATGACATGCGGCTGTTCGGCCTGCTGCACCTGCTTGGGCAGGCGTCGCTGCGCATGGAGCAAGCGCTGTGGCCGGAAGAATATGCGCGGATGACCCGCGAGGTCGAGGAAGCTCTCCGAGAGGCCGACGACCCCAACGCCAAGTCGTACACCCACGAAGAAGTCATGCGGGCGATGCAGGAACTCATCGACCAAGCGCGAGACAAGCCATGTTGATCGGCTGACGGAAATTTCTGGGTTTCCGGCTTACAACCCCATGAGAAAACACCGCACCGCAGAACAGTGGCAAGTCCTAATCGGTCAGCAGCGTGACAGCGGCCTGTCGGCCACGCAGTTCTGCAAGGAGCACAAACTCGGTTATGCCAGCTTCTGTAGTTGGCGCAAGCGCCTGTTGAGTCAGCCGGTCGGTGAGGCTGCGGATTCTGGTTATGCCAGCTTCCTGGATCTGTCATCGCTGATGGATGACTCGGCCTCTCCCGGAAGCGGCTGGAATATCGTGCTGAGCCTGGGTAATGGTGTTGAGCTAAGGCTGAGCCAGATCAGATGATCGGTCTGGATAGCCAGGCCCGGATCTGGCTGTGCACCGAGCCCACGGATATGCGCAAATCCTTCCGGGGGCTGAGCGCTCTGGTCCGCAATCAACTCAAGCAAGATCCGCTCAGCGGGCAGTATTTTGTCTTCGTTAACCGTCGCAAGACCCAAATGAAGATGTTGTATTTCACGCCCACGGGCTACTGCCTGTGGGCCAAGCGACTGGAGCAGGGGCAGTTCCGGGTACGGCCGTCTTCTTCGGGACAGCGCCCCTTAAACCTGACTGATCTCCAGTTGCTGATTGACGGTATCGAGGTGCAAAAGTACCGTCAGTTCAAGCGTTTTCGGGGCACGTAGCGGGTTGTGTTCCGGTATAATATCGGCCATGAATTCAATGGCTTCCGCGTCCTATTCCAACGCCCCTTCCTACTCGGTACTGGCCGAGGAGAATGCCCTGTTGCGTGAGCAGCTACAGGTCATGCAGCGGCAGTTGGACTGGTTCAAGAAGCAGCTGTTCGGCCCCAAGTCCGAGAAGCAGGTGTATGACCTCCCGGAGCAGGGCGGCCTGTTCCAATCGAATGATGCGGCTAGCCCGGAGAAGCCTCTCGATGCGGAGAAACGCCCGGTTCGGGCTTATCAGCGAGGCACCGGAAAGAAACAGCGGGACGACGACTGCCTGAACGATACGGGTCTGCGTTTTACAGCGGACGTGCCAGTGGAAGTTGTTGAACACCTGCCGCCGGAGCTAAGCGGCCCCGACGCCGACCAGTACGACATCCTTGGCACCAAAACGACCTATCGGCTGGCCCAGCGGACGTCCAGTTACGTGGTGTTGCAAGTGGAACGCCCCGTATTTCGGCGCAAGGGCAGCGACAAGCCCGTGACCACGCCGGCCCCGTCCAACGTACTGGACAACAGCCTGGCCGACGTCAGCTTGTTGGCGGGTCTGATGGTCGACAAGTTCCAGTTTCACCTACCGCTGTATCGCCAACACCAACGCATCCAGCAAGCGGGTATTACCCTCAGCCGCAGCACCCTCACCAATCTGATCAAGCGATCTATTGATCTGCTGCGGCCGATCGTGGATGCCCAGACCGACAATGTTCTGCGCAGCCGGGTGTTGGCGATGGATGAGACGCCGATTAAAGCTGGCCACCAGGGTCGGGCAGGCCCACAAAAAGGCAAGATGAAATCCGGCTGGTTCTGGCCGTTATACGGCGATGCCGATGAAGTGGTGTTCACTTACTCGAACAGTCGAGGCCGAGCCCATATCGAGCAGGTACTGAACGAACAGTTCAGCGGAACTCTGATCAGTGACGGCTATGCTGCTTATGCCCGCTATGCCGCCGCACAGCAGAACATCATCCACGCGCAGTGCTGGGTGCACAGTCGTCGTTACTTCATTGAGGCGCAGAAGGACCACCCGATAACTGCCACCGAAGCCCTTCAGCAGATTGCCAAGCTATACACCAACGAAGAAGAGATCCGCGTCCAGCAACTGACCGGCGAAAAGAAACGCCAGTACCGGCTGCTCCACTCAAAGCCGGTGGTCAGCGACTTCTTCCAATGGTGCCGGGATCAACTGGCACAGGGCGGTCTGCTGCCCAGTGATTTATTGACCAAAGCACTGAACTACGTGCTCAGCCGTGAAGCCAGCCTGACCGTCTTCCTGGAAGACCCAGACGTCCAGCCAGACACCAACCACCTGGAACGGGCCCTGCGCCCCATTCCCATGGGACGCAAGAACTGGCTGTTCTGCTGGACTGAACTCGGCGCGGAACACGTGGGCATCATCCAGAGCCTGATCACTACGTGCAAACTGCACGACATCAACCCGTACACCTATCTGGTGGACGTGCTGCAGCGCATCAGTCAGCACCCGGCCAGCAAGGTCGCTGACCTGACGCCTCGGCTCTGGAAGACCCGGTTCGCCGATAATCCGTTACGCTCGCTGATCGATCCGCGCCATTCTGATCGACAGACCGCACAGCCAAAGGGCACCCTCCATGCGCATTGAAGACATGAGCATCGATCAGCTATTGGAGCTGAACCGAATGATCTGCCGGCGCATTGATGAACTGCAAGATCAAGAAAACCTGCAGGCGCTGAGTCGGCTGCACGTGGGGCTGAAGGTGACCTTCGAAAGCCGAACTGGCTTGACTATGGGGATCGTCACCAAGATCAACCGCAAGAGCGTGATCGTCCTGGCCGAGAACGGCACGAAACAGTACAAGGTCTCACCGGAATTGCTAAGGCCCCTTCGGGACGTAAAGTAAGTCCAGTACGTCGTGGAATGAACGCTTACGGTTTGGGTGAGCTCGGCCAGCGGATATCTAGGCCTTTTCTGCTAGCAAGTCAGCTGGCTTAGCTTCAACTGCACATGCTGGGATATAAGGTCATTCCGGCGAAGCTGCTCTGGCAACGAGATGACGAGCTTTGCCAGAGCAGCAAGTCGCGAATGTTACGCAGCCATGCGCTCGCATTCTTCAGCGCACTTCATGCACGCTTTGGCACACTCTTGGCAGTGATCCACTTGATGTTTCGCGCATTCCTCTCCGCATGCACGGCAGATCTTGGCGCAAAGGGCACAAAATTCTTTAGCGTAATCACTTTCGCGACTCATCAGTATGGCGGCCAACCTACAAATGTCCGCGCAGTCGCGGTCAAGCTCGATGCAGCGTGCCATCATTTTTACGTCATCCTCACGCAGGCAAGCAGAGGCGCACGTTTCGCACACAAGGGCGCAGTTCGAACAAGCTTGGATACAGGAAGCGAACATTGAGTTTGTCATTGCGTTCTCCAGGGTTCGATAGTTGTATGTCGTCGGTGCCTACTGACCGATACGGCTCATCAGCCTGTTAGCAGACACTGAATTATGACACGCTCCTACCGAGCCCGTTTCGAAAAACTTCATTACAATGTTGTAAGGTAAATCCAACCGCACCGGGGCTCTGCGGGCGCAGTTGGTGGCGATGTGGCAGTCAGTAGCTTGGCGGCCCAGGCCAAGATCAAATCACGGGAGCGAAAGCGTAAGGGCAGCCAGGAACCGGAGGACGATGAGCCGTTCTGATTTCATGGCGACGACGGCCTGCTACATGGCTGCGTGTGGCAGGTCTTAAACAACTGAACTGGGCTAGCGAAGGAGTGGGGGCAACAGCAGCTGCGCTGGTAGACTTATCCACAGTTGCTGGTAACAAAATCAGCAATCCGCCCTGGGTCAAATTTCAATCGGCAGGGTGGGTCAATTTTCCATCAGCGCCAACATACACCCACGAAGAAGTCATGCGGGCGATGCAGGAACTCATCGACCAAGCGCGAGACAAGCCATGTTGATCGGCTGACGGAAATTTCTGGGTTTCCGGCTTACAACCCCATTATTGCCGGCTGTCATCACGAAGCGCCTGTTTAGGCCATGTGTACCGCAGATTATAGACACAACCCTCGATCGCGATGACTTAACTCACGATAACCGCGCTTATCGTGGGTCAACTGACGGTCTCAGTCGGCTGAACTATTCTGTACTTAAATCGAGGTATTACGTTTTCCATAATACGGTACGAAAAAATCCGAGGTGTTCATGGCCCGTTCCGGCGTCCTCTACCTGCATGTTGCCCAGGCGGCCACCCAACTGGTGGCTGCGGGCCACAACCCCACCATTGACAGCATCCGCGTCGCCCTGGGTGGGACGGGCAGCAAAAGCACGATTGCTCCGTTGTTAAAGCGTTGGAAAGCCGCGCATCCCGGCACGCTGGCCCAGGCCGAACTGGGATTGCCCGCGGAGCTGGTCCTGGCGCTGAAAGGACTGTACGAAAAAGTTCAGGCGGAGGCGGCCGTCCAACTCCAGCAGGCCGTAGCGGCTCACCAGGCAGAGGCCGACGCGTTGCAGGAACAGTTGCAGCAGGCATTCGTCGAGCGCGACGCGCAACTCAGCGTTCAGGAGCAGCAGGCCCAGGCACTTGCCGTAGCCACTACGCGCAGCCAGGGGCTGGCTGACACCCTGCAGCGTCAGGAGATCGCCCTGGCCAGCCTGGGCAGTGAAAAGACCGGGCTCGAACAACGTCTGGCTGACCGCGCCGCCGAGGCGGCCGCACTGACCCGGCAACTGCAACAAGGGGAGCCCGCAGAATTCGGAAAAAATCGTACGCTAAGGTTTTCCGGGCAGCCTTAGCGGCCGAAACTTCCCGTCCTCCAGCCTGCGGCTCTGCCGCCAGACATAATCGCCGGTCAGGTTGATGTGCTCCCACCCCAGCGGCGACAGGTACTGCAGCAGCTCGCCATCCACCGACTTCCCCGCTTCGCCCATCGCCTGGGTGGCGCGTTCCAAGTACACCGTGTTCCACAGCACGATGGCGGCCGTCACCAGGTTGAGACCGCTGGCCCGGTAGCGCTGCTGCTCGAAGCTCCGATCCCTGATTTCGCCGAGGCGGTTGAAGAACACCGCCCTGGCCAGGGAGTTGCGCGCCTCGCCCTTGTTCAGTCCGGCATGCACGCGGCGACGTAGCTCTACGCTTTGCAGCCAGTCGAGGATGAACAGTGTGCGCTCAATCCGGCCCAGTTCGCGCAAGGCCACGGCCAGACCGTTCTGGCGCGGGTAGCTGCCGAGCTTGCGCAGCATCAGCGAGGCAGTGACGGTGCCCTGCTTGATCGAGCTGGCCAGGCGCAGGATGTCGTCCCAGTGGGCGCGGACATGCTTGATGTTCAGGGTGCCGCCAACCATTGGGCGCAATGTCGGGTAGTCCTGGACGCTATTCGGAACATACAGCTTGGTTTCGCCGAGGTCGCGGATGCGCGGTGCGAAGCGGAAGCCCAGCAGGTGCATCAGGGCGAAGACGTGATCGGTGAAGCCAGCCGTGTCGGTGTAGTGCTCCTCAATCCGTAGGTCGGACTCGTGGTACAGCAAGCCGTCGAGCACATAGGTGGAATCGCGCACGCCGACATTCACCACGCGGGTGCTGAACGGTGCGTACTGGTCGGAGATATGGGTGTAGAACAGCCGCCCCGGCTCGCTGCCGTACTTCGGGTTGACGTGCCCGGTGCTTTCGCCCCGACCGCCCGCCCGGAAGCGCTGGCCATCGGAAGAAGAGGTCGTGCCGTCGCCCCAGTGAGCGGCGAAGGTATGACGGTACTGGTGGTTGACCAGCTCGGCTAGGGCCGCCGAGTAGGTTTCGTCTCGGATGTGCCAGGCTTGCAGCCAGGACAGCTTGGCGTAGGTCAGGCCGGGGCTCGACTCGGCCATCTTGGTCAGCCCGAGGTTGATCGCATCGCCCAGGATCGCTGCCAGCAGCAATGTCCGGTCTTTGGCCTCGGCACCGTCCTTCAGGTGGGTGAAGTGGCGGCTGAAGCCCGTCCAGTCGTCCACGTCCATCAGCAGTTCGGTGATCTTGATGCGCGGCAGCAACTGGCTGGTCTGGTCGATCAGCGCCTGCGCGGTATTGGGCACCGCGGAATCCAGTGGGGTGATCTTCAGCCCCGACTCGGTGAGGATGGCATCGGGCAGCTCGTTGTCCTTGGCCAGGCGGGTGACGGTGGCCAGCTGCTCGTCCAGCAGCTGCAAGCGCTCTTCCAGGTACTGGTTCCTGTTCGGGTTGATCGCCAGGGGCAGAGCCTGCGCATGCTTGAGCGCGGCGAACCTCTCTGCCGGCAGCAGGTAGTCGTCGAAGTCGCGGAACTGCCGCGAGCCCTTGACCCAGATGTCGCCGGAGCGCAGCGCGTTCTTCAGCTCTGACAGGGCGCAGATTTCGTAGAAGCGCCGGTCGAGGCCTTCCGGGGTTATCACTAGCGGCCTCCAGCGCTGCTTGATGAAGGCGGTGGGCGCATCGGCCGGCACCTTGCGCAGGTTGTCGGCGTTCATCTCGCGCAGGGTCTGCACGGCCGCCAGCACGCCTTGCGCAGCCGGGGCGGCGCGCAGTTCCAGCACCTCCAACAAGGCTGGCGTATAGCGGCGCAGGGTGGCGAAGTTCTCTCCAACCAGGTGCAGATGGTCGAAGCCCTCCGGCCGGGCCAGCAGCTCGGCCTCGCTGACGCTCTCGGTGAACTCGTCCCAGGGAATCACCGCCTCGATGGCGGCGTAGGGATCGCTGCCGCTTTCCTTGGCCTCCAGCAGGGCCTGGCCGATCTTGGAGTACAGGCGCACCTTGTCGTTGATCGCCTTGCCTTGCTTCTGGAACTGCTGCTGATGCTTGTGCTTCGCGCCGCTGAACAGCTTGACCAGGATGCGGTCGTGCAGATCGACCAGCTCATCAATCACGGTCGCCGTACTCTCCAGCACCACGGCGGCCAGGGTCGCGTAGCGCCGCTGCGGCTCGAACTTACAGAGGTCTTTGGGCGTCATCTGCCCACCCTCGCGGGCCAGCTTGAGCAGGCGGTTCTGGTGGATGTGCCGGCCCAGAGCTTCGGGCAAATCCACCAGCTGAAATGTCTTCAGCCGCTCGATGTGTTCGAGCATGTGCCGGGAGTTCGGTTTTAGTGGGGCCTGCCGCAACCAGGTCAACCAGGTGATGCTGCTGCCGGCCTTGAGCTTCAACAGCTCGTCCAGTTTGGCCCGATGCGAGTCCGTGAGTGGTTCGACCAGGGCGCGGTAGACCCGGCGATTGGCCCGCGCAATGGCTTCCGAGCAGGCCCGGTCAATCACGCTCAGCGCCGGCAGGATGCGCCGCTTCTGCCGCAGACTCTCCAGCGCCTGGCCGGCCAGCAGCAAACCCTTGTCGGTCTGCTGGGCCAACTCGGTCAGCTCGCGCACCAGGGCGCGGAAGTCGGACAGGCCGAACGGGGCCAGTTGTAGGTAGGTGCGCAGTTCCTGGGCGTGCTCGCGGCGAGTCACGTCGCGTTCGCCGTATTTCGCCCAACTCGTTGGGTCGGCCTGAACTTGCTTGGCCACCCACTGGATGACCGGCTCGGGCAACTCGCTGTCGCTGCCCAGCGCATAGCCTGGATATCGCAGCAGGCTGAGCTGCACCGCGAAGCCCAGGCGGTTGGCGTCGCCGCGCCGCTGGCGGATCAGCGACAGGTCGGAGTCGTTGAAGGTGTAGTAGCGGATCAGGTCATCCTGGCTTTCCGGCAACGCGAGCAGGGTATCCCGCTCCGTAGCCGAGAGGATCAAGCGACGCGGCATGTATCAATCGTCCGTGCGTAGGTACTGGTAGAGAGTTTCCCGGCTGATGTTGAACTCGCGGGCAAGCTGCGCTTTGGGCTCGCCGGCCGACGCCCGCTGTCGCAGGGTAGCAGCCTGCTCGTCGGACAGGGCCTTCTTGCGGCCCCGGTACGCGCCGCGCTGCTTGGCCAGGGCGATGCCCTCCCGTTGCCGCTCACGGATCAGGGCGCGCTCGAACTCGGCGAAGGCCCCCATCACCGACAGCATCAGGTTGGCCATCGGCGAGTCATCGCCGGTGAACACCAGGCCCTCTTTCAGGAACTCGATACGCACGCCGCGCTGGGTCAGCTTCTGCACCAGGCGTCGCAAGTCATCGAGGTTACGGGCCAGGCGATCCATGCTGTGCACCACAACGGTGTCGCCCTCGCGGACGAAGCCGAGCATGGCCTCCAGCTGGGGACGCTGGGTGTCCCTGCCCGAGGCTTTGTCGGTGAACAGCTTGCCGACCTCAACTTGCTCAAGTTGTCGTTCCGGATTCTGATCGTAACTGCTGACCCGGACATAACCGATGCGTTGTCCCTGCAAGATGCCTCCATGGGCTGTAGGGCTTACGTTGGTTTTTGGTTCCATTGCGCCCGAAGCCTTGAATTTGTCAGGCTGAAATCTATGACCTTGGCAAGCATGTGTCAAAGAATGTGAAAGCGGATTCTATTCTGACGGCGCGGTGCGGCCTTGCCTGACATCCAGTTAGGGTATAGCTCAGGCTGACATCCAAACAGGACGCCCTAGTCCGGGGGTGACTCGCAGAAATTGCCCTCTTCCTGTAGACTGTTGCGGCCATTGAGTTACTAAAGACACTCGATAAGACCTCATGCTTACCCTGCAAAACATGATCTGGCTGCCTACGCCGCCATAGCGCTTCGCCCCCCGCATCATCTGTGACTGCTTGCTCTGCCAGCGGTCGCGTTCTGCTGTGCTTTAGGTTTTAACACCCGCCACAGCTCCTCTACATCCGACAATTTGACCTCGTATCGACCAGCTGCACATGGCCTGCGCCATGCTGTTCTGCGCGATCCATTGCCTTGGGAATTCTGATGCTCCACTCGTTAAAACAAACCTGGTTATCCAACATCCGTGGCGACATCCTCGCCGGTATTGTGGTCGCACTGGCCCTAATCCCTGAAGCCATCGCCTTCTCGATCATTGCCGGCGTCGACCCCAAGGTCGGCCTGTACGCCTCTTTCTGTATCGCCGTGGTTATCGCCTTTGTCGGTGGTCGCCCCGGAATGATCTCGGCCGCAACCGGTGCAATGGCACTGCTGATGGTGACCCTGGTCAAGAACCATGGTCTTGAATATCTGCTGGCCGCCACGCTGCTATGTGGCGTGCTACAAATCGCTGCTGGCTACCTGAAGCTCGGATCGCTGATGCGCTTCGTCTCGCGCTCGGTGGTGACCGGTTTCGTCAATGCACTGGCGATCCTGATTTTCATGGCTCAGCTGCCCGAGCTGACCAATGTCACCTGGCACGTCTACGCCATGACAGCCGCAGGCCTCGGCATCATCTATCTGTTCCCCTATGTCCCCAAGATCGGCAAGCTCATCCCATCGCCGCTGGTGTGCATCATCGTGCTGACCGCCGTCGCCATGTCGGTTGGGCTGGATATCCGCACGGTCGGTGATATGGGTGAACTGCCGGATACGCTACCGATCTTCCTCTGGCCTGACGTGCCGCTGACATTCGAGACGCTGGCCATCATCTTCCCTTATTCGGCAGCACTGGCTGTGGTCGGTCTGTTGGAATCGATGATGACCGCGACCATTGTCGACGACCTGACCGACACCTCCAGTGACAAGAACCGCGAGTGCAAGGGTCAAGGCGTGGCCAACATTGCTTCGGGCCTAATCGGCGGTATGGCAGGTTGCGCGATGATTGGTCAGTCGATCATCAACGTTAAATCCGGCGGTCGTTCTCGTCTGTCCTCCCTGGCCGCAGGCGTATTCCTGCTACTGATGGTGGTATTCCTCGGCGACTGGCTGAAGCAGATCCCGATGGCTGCGCTGGTGGCAGTGATGATCATGGTGTCCATCGGCACCTTCAGTTGGGATTCGCTGCGCAACCTGAAGAAGCACCCGTTGTCGACCAACATTGTCATGGTCGTCACCGTGGTGGTCGTGGTCGCCACCCACAACCTTGCCTTCGGCGTGTTGGCCGGCGTACTGCTGGCCGCGATGTTCTTCGCCAACAAGGTTGGCCATTACATGGCGATCAGCTCTTTGCTGGACGAAGCCGGCGAGCATCGTAGCTATAACGTCACCGGCCAGGTGTTCTTCAGCTCGGCAGACAAGTTCGTCGCGGCCTTCGACTTCAAAGAAGCCCTAAACAAGGTAACCATCGACCTGAACCGTGCTCACTTCTGGGATATCACCGCCGTTGCCGCTTTGGACAAAGTGGTCATCAAATTCCGCCGCGAAGGCACCGAAGTTGAAGTGCTGGGCCTCAACGAAGCGAGCGCCACTATCGTGGATCGCTTCGGTGTTCACGATAAACCCGACGCCATTGATCAACTCATGGGCCACTAAGAAGGAGAACAACAATGACCCAAGTAATTGCCTGTATAGACGCTTCCGCCTCGGCTCCAGCCGTGTGCGACTACGCGGCCTGGGCCAGTCTGAGCCTGGAAGCCCCGCTGACCTTCCTGCATGTGCTGGATCAGCGCCAGTACCCGGTTACGGCCGATCTGAGTGGCAATATCGGCCTTGGCAGCCGCGAGCATCTGCTCGATGAGCTTGCTTCCCTGGATGAACAGCGTGGCAAGTTGGCCCTTGAACAAGGGCGGATCATGCTTGCGGCCGCAAAAGAGCGGGCCATTAAGGATGGCGTGGCCGCGCCGGAGTCCAAGCAACGTCATGGCGATCTGCTGGAAAGCCTGCAAGAGCTGCAAACCGAAACGCGCCTGCTGGTCATCGGTCGCCAGGGCGAATCTAGCGGTGGTCTGAGTCAGCATGTCGGAAGCCAGCTGGAGAGCGTGATCCGTATCATGCACCGACCGATTCTGGTCACCCCGGCCAACTTCCAAAAGCCTGAGAGCGCGATGCTCGCCTTCGATGGCGGCGCTACTACCCGCAAGGGTGTGGAGATGCTGGCGGCCAGCCCCCTGCTGAAGGGGCTGCCGATCCACCTGGTCATGGTTGGGCCCGTGAGCGACGAATCGTCGGCGCAGCTGGACTGGGCGCAGAAAGTGCTGCTCAACGCCGGATTCACTGTTCGCGCCGAGGCCCTGAACGGCGAGATAGAGCCTACCCTCCACGCCTATCAGAAAGAGCATGGCATTGATCTGCTGGTGATGGGGGCCTATGGCCATTCACGTATCCGGCAGTTCCTGGTCGGTAGCACCACGACCAGCATGCTCCGCACCACCACCAGTCCGTTGTTACTGCTGCGTTAATGTCCATGGACGACGCCCTGGATCTTGCCCATTTCAAGACCCTGCTGGAACAGCGGGCTGCCGAGCTGGATCAATTGCTGGAAGACGCTGAGTCTCGCTCGCAATCGGTAGAGCTGGATCAAAGCAAGGTAGGGCGTCTGTCGAGAATTGATGCACTCCAGCAGCAAGCAATGATGGCTGGTGTAACCAATGCGGCGAGTTGATCGCCTCGGGCCGTCTGGAGTTCGATCCGGCCACGCCATTGTGCATCACCTGTGCGAGTCGCACCGAGTCGGATTGAAATCGTCACGACTCGTGGCGTCAGCCCAAATAACGAGGCTCCTAATGTATTTGATGGCTAAAAACTGGCTGAGCCGAACACGGAAAGCAAGCGCTTGGATGTGGGCACTGCTGTGCCTTGTGTTGCTCACCGTATTCCAAGTCCGCACCCATCACCTTGATGATCGTTTGTACTTCTGGATAAAGACCAGCTGGCACACCGACGATTGGCAGGAGCGCTCTGTGTGGCTGCCTGGCTATCGGGTTGAACTGGATGCTAAGGCGGTCCCCGGTGTGGACAACAATCTTTCGGGTCTGACCTTTGACCCTGACCTAAACCTGCTGTGGGCAGTCACCAACGGCCCAAACGAACTATTGGCCCTTAGTCGTGACGGTGATGTGGAAAGGCGTTACAACCTGGATGGCTTCCACGATGTGGAGGCGGTCTCCTATGCCGGCAACGGCCAGCTGGTAATCGCCGAGGAGCGCCGGCAGAGCCTGGTTATTGTGGATGTCCCCATCGCCGAAGACGGTAAGCTTTCTCCCGATCGTTCATTGAGCCGGGACCAGTATCCAGCTCTGACCCTGGCGCTTGGCAAGGAGGACAACAAAGGCCTTGAAGGGCTCGCCTACGACCTGAAAGGTGATCGCTTGTTTGTGACCAAGGAGCGTGACCCTCGCCAATTGCTGGAAGTGGGCGGCCTTCGTGCCAGCCTGGCAGGAGGTTTTTCCCTGCACGTGCGCGACCTGTCCAACTTGGTAAAGGACAAGGTATTTGCCACTGACTTGTCTTCGGTCGTCTTCGACCAACAGAGTGGCCATCTCATACTGCTCAGCGACGAGTCGAAACTGCTGATTGAAATGACCGATGAGGGCAAGGTGGTGAGTTTCCGTTCCTTGGCGAGGGGTTTTGCTGGTTTGCTGAAAGGCATACCCCAGGCCGAAGGCGTAACCATCGATGATGAAGGGTATTTGTACGTGGTCAGTGAGCCAAACCTGTTCTATCGCTTTACCCGTGAACCAGATTGACCAGCCAACAAGCTACTGTCGGGCGTGGTCGGGACACTTGAGCTGTTAGCGTACGATTTTTTCCGAATTCTGCGGGCTCCCCAACAAGCGCGGGAGCAGTTTGAGCACTACCAGGCATCGGTCGCGCAACAACGCAGCGACGAGCGCCAGGCCACTGAGCAACGCCAGCAGCGCCTGGAACACGAATTGGCAGCGCTCCGGCAGCGTCTGCTCGCGCAGCAAACCCGCCTGGGCGAACTGCAGGCGCAGGAACAACGCCTGGTGCAGGACCATGATCGTCTAGAGAGCACCCTGCTCACGACGCAAGCGACGCTCGCGCAGAGTCAGATTGCGCATGAACACGTCTTACTTCAATTCACCGACTTGCAACAGTCGCATCAGGCACTGGAGCAGCGCCATGGCCAAGGTGAGCAGCGTTTGGCTGAGACGCGGACTTACCTGGCCGTCAATGAACGGGAGCGAAGCCTGCTGGCGGAACGCTTAAGCCAAACTGAAAGCCAATTGAGCCAGTTGGCCACAGAAAAGCAGCTTCTCGTGCAAGACAACGCGGTGCTGTCAAGCCAGCTCGCAGAGTCCAGAGCGATGAAGCCGAAGACTTGTTGACCGAAAAAGGCGCCTACCTCAGGCGCCTGAAACCATCCTCCAAACCAAAGGAGCCAAACAGGAGGACAGTGGAGCAATCAACTCTTCAATACACAGCCTGGCTGGAAACCAAGGTCGTAGATGAGGAGAGTCGCCATGCGTAACGCCATTACCTACACCGTCCTTGCTACCTTCATAGCCCTTGGAACTGTTGCCACGGGATTTGCCGAACAGGCCAAAGCCCCCGCCCAAAGCAGTGCCGAGACAAATAAGGGTGAGGACATGCACATGATGGACGGCAACCATATGCCGATGATGGACATGCAGGAAATGTCCAAGATGATGAAAAACTGCAATACAATGATGGAGAACATGAACCAACACATTGGAATGGAGTCCCCGAAGGGCGATAGCAAGGCACAATAGCGATCTGGTTCACGTCGGCCGTCTCCGTCCCTCGCCGGTGTGCGCCCCGACACGGAGGCCGACCTTGCCGCTCCAGATATCGTTCTCAAAACTGCCGAGGAGCTGCTTCCCCTCATCGACGGCCTTGTAGTAATTCAAACCACCGACCAAGGCGACATCATCTGCAAGCGGGTAGCTCCAGGTAGTGCCGGTATAGTATTGGTTTCAGGCATCCTTGAGACAACTGGTGTAAAGGCTGAAGCCAAGGTTGTCGTTGGGTGTGTAATCACCGCCGACTATCCACGGAGAGCCGACTTCGCCTGCGTAGAAGGTTGCAAAATCATCCCGCATGCTGCTGGAGCTGGGTTGGCTCATCGCGTGCAGGCGTCCGCCCTGTAGCACCAAGCCCTCGACACTGGTGTTGTATGCGGTGACGCCGCGGAAGCTTTCCGGAAGCAGTCGCGAATCGCCGTACTGCACGACAGGCGTGACAGGGAAGACATCGCCTACTTTGATTTCAGTGTCCAGGAAACGGGTCTTTACGGCGCCGCCGAGCTTGGAGTAATTGTCCTCGGCCTGGCCGAGCCCGACTCGAATCGGCCTATGACTCCGTGGGCCCATTCTTCCGAGTAGCCATTTCCTGTACTGCTGGACTGGCCTTTGCGAAAATCACGGTTGAAGTAGAAATTTCGATTGAGGATGCTCAGGCTGCTGCCTTCGATGAATCCCTCGCCTTTTTCCTCGGCGGCCATTGCAGCCTGCGCAGCGCTGATGCTCAAGACGATCTGAGAAAGTCCCAACAGGGCCTTGTTGTTCATAAACGCTCTTGATGTTTTGGCAGATTTTTCATTGTGCGGTTGTGTATATGCCGAAGCGCGCCGGGCATAGCCGGGTGCGCTTCTTACATACTTCCACATGCAAAATAACGTCAGGGTGACGTGAAAATTACTTTTCCGTCAGCAACACGTCAACAATGCTCAGTGCTGGCTCCTGCAGTCCGTTCCTGATACGCGGTACTCCAGAATATGCAGGTTTCCGCTCGAATCCTCGTAGGTCATTTGCGCAGGCATCACATCGCAGTTGCCATTGGTCGACGTGACGTGAATGACCTTGGCGATGTCGAGCTTCATGCCATAGCGGTAGTGAGTGACTTCTGGCGGG
The DNA here is from genome assembly GCF_001586765.1 of Pseudomonas sp. ABFPK. Lineage (NCBI taxonomy): Bacteria > Pseudomonadati > Pseudomonadota > Gammaproteobacteria > Pseudomonadales > Pseudomonadaceae > Pseudomonas > Pseudomonas sp. ABFPK. The sequence goes on from NZ_LQXW01000024.1 coordinate 21,449, forward strand.
TTCTTGCCTTGGGCGCTAGCGTATTCGCGCATGGATTGCTCGTTGGCCTGGATCATCTTACCGTACAGGCGATCGGAACTGCCATCGGCCCATACGGTGGATGACAGCAGAGTCGCACTCACTATCAGCAGCAGTCTTAGGTGTTTCATAACGGCGATCTCCTCTCGGGTTTTCGATCCACGATTCAACTCTACCTCCGTAGTTAAGTACGGAATCAAGGAGGGAGGAGATGAAGGTCCTGGTTTATGGCGCCGAGATAAGATGGTAGGGCTTAAGTACACTTTCGTCGGGTAACAGCAGCGCATTACTGCGCCACCGCCCCCAAAGAACCGGGCATGAGAGTCGCGCCTCATCCGGCTCAAGTCTTTCGTCAGCACCATGGTCTAGTACCGGGCAATCAATCCACGTCTATCGCAGCTCGACGTTGGGCAAAGTAAGACGACCACGCAGGATCACAGGGATTGGCCAAGTTACGTAGTGCCGTTTCTCGATCCGGCTTAGGTATGTGCGCCACGTAATCACGCTTGATCGTCTTCACGAAGCTCTCGGCCATGCCGTTGCTCTGCGGGCTGCGAACTGGGGGGTCACCGGCTGCAAGCCGATCTGTCGAGCAAACAGGCACGTCTGGTCGGCGGTGTACGCCGAGCCGTTATCGCTTAGCCATTGCACCGGCGTGGCGGGCAGTTGATCACCGAAGCGCCTCTCCACGCTTTCCAGCATCAAGTCGCGGATATCATCGCCGCTGTACCCGGTCGGGCTCGCGACCTAGCCGATGGCCTCGCGATCACAGCAGTCCAGGGCGAAGGTTACGCTCAATTTGGCTCCGTCCTCGCAGCGGAACTCAAAGCCGTCCGAGCACCAACGCGTATCGCTGGTTTGCACCGCAATACGGCCTTCGTGCCGACGCGGCACGCCGGGCTGTTTTCGTAGACAGATTCAGCAGCGGTTGCAGGTGCTCGCCGCACTGGATCACCCAGCGCGCCAGGGTTTGGCGGGGGATATCGACGCCGTGACGACCGAGGATTTTTTTGAAGCGGTGCAGCGGCAGACCATCGACGTATTTGGTGATCAACAGCATCGCCAGGACGCTAGGACTGGCCATGCTCTTTTCGATCAGTTGAGCCGGTTTGTCGGCGGTGACCGGTGCGGCTTCACAGCCGCGGCAGCCGTAGACCTTGTCCGCTGGTTCCCTTCACAACCACTGGCCAACGCAGAGCGTTTTACCCATGCAGCGAAACGATTAGCGGACAGGAAACGGTCCCGTGGCTCGCACAACAGTCGTGAACCAGTTGCACCAAAACAGACTCGATCCGTCGCAGATCCGCGAGCTTGCCACGCACATCCCCAAGCTTCTGCTCGGCGAGCACGCGCGCTTCATCACAGTGAGCGCCGTCATCGAGCCTCAACAGCCCGGCCACTTCTTCGAGGCTAAAGCCCAGCCGTTGCGCGGACTTTACGAATTTCACCCGGGCGACATCGGGGGTTGGGGAGCAATGGAACTGAAAACCAACGTAAGCCGAATTAGAGTTCGTTTTACTCGTCAGCGACTGCGAATTAACGAACTTTGATTCGTGAGAAAGGTTTATTGCACTGATTTTCGGGTGTTGGTGACCTTTCCTCGCGATAGCGGAAACGGTTTCATAAAACGGTCGTTTTTCGAAACTATCCAGACGTTGCAAGGGTTTGCGGGGCAGCGACTGAGCTTAAGTGCACTTTCTGTTCCGTTGCTCCCCCAACCCCTATTTCCAGCAGCGAGGTGATGAATTCGTTTTGCTGTTGTGCGGCGGCGACAAAAGCAGCCAAAGCCGTGATATTGAAGCGGCTAAAAAACTCGCCAGCGAGTGGAGGTCAGAATGAGCGAAAAAATTTACGACTACGACCCAGCAGCAGCCCTAGACGGCCCTGAAGCAATCGCCGTCTTCATGGCGGAGCCCTGCCATTTCCTCTCAGCGCCATAATCCAGGACCTTCATCTCCTCTCTCCTTGATTCCGTACTTAACTACGGAGGTAGAGTTGAATCGTGGATCGAAAACCCGAGAGGAGATCGCCGTTATGAAACACCTAAGACTGCTGCTGGTAGTGGGTGCGACTCTGCTGTCATCCACCGTATGGGCCGAGGGCGGGAGCGACCGAGCGATTGAGCGAATTGCTGCACGCGAGAGGGCTGAAGCGACCCTGGTGGCGGAAACCGTCAAGGAGATTAAGCAACTGGGCCCCACGGCGGCAGGCCGTAGCGAAGCGCAGCCCGCCTGTCCGCCTGCAAAGTAGAGCCTGTGCTACTCGACCAGATGCAACGTGAGCCCACTCTGCTGAGGCGCGAGGGCAAATAGCAATACCAAACTGTGCCCTTTGCAAGTGCTCCTTTGGCCATTCAGCGGCGCTCATTGAGCGCCGCTTTTTTCTAAGCGCAAGCCGACCAACAGGGGCGCCTTACGCAACGGGAAATCCTCGGTTAACGCCCGAGTTGTCCCCATGCAGCGAAACGATCAGCGGACAGGAAACAGTCCCGTGGCTCGCACAACAGTCGTGAACCAGTTGCTCCAAAACTGACTCGATCCGTCGCAGATCCGCGAGCTTGCCACGCACATCCCCAAGCTTCTGCTCGGCGAGCACACGCGCTTCATCGCAGTGAGCACCGTCATCCAGCCTCAACAGCCCGGCCACTTCATCGAGGCTAAAGCCCAGCCGTTGCGCGGATTTAACGAATTTCACCCGGGCGACATCCGCCTCACCGTAACGGCGAATGCTGCCGTAGGGCTTGTCCGGTTCGGGTAACAGCGCCTTGCGTTGATAGAACCGGATGGTTTCCACGTTGACCCCGGCCGCCTTGGCGAAAGCGCCAATGGTCAGGCTTTCCAAATTGTTTTTCATACCGCTTGATTCCGTACATGACTACGGGACTAACCTTAAACCATCGATCAAATGCTCGAAAGGAGAAATGCATGTCTGAACCATCAAACGGGCGCGCCCCTCTTGTCGCCGGGGGGCTTGCGGCGATTCTCGCCTCGGCTTGCTGCCTGGGGCCGCTGGTTCTGATCGCCCTGGGGTTCAGCGGCGCTTGGATCGGCAACTTGACGGTGTTGGAACCTTATCGCCCGATCTTCATCGGCGCGGCGCTGGTTGCACTGTTCTTTGCCTGGCGGCGCATCGTCCGACCGACCGCAGCCTGCAAGCCGGGCGAGGTGTGCGCGATTCCGCAAGTGCGCACCACCTACAAGCTCATTTTCTGGTTCGTCGCCGTGTTGGTCTTGGTCGCGCTTGGTTTTCCCTACGTCATGCCATTTTTCTACTAACCAGGAGTTCATCATGAAAAAACTGTTTGCCTCCCTCGCTCTCGCCGCTTTCGTTGCCCCCGTGTTCGCCGCCACCCAGACCGTCACGCTGTCCGTACCGGGCATGACCTGCTCCACCTGCCCGATCACCGTCAAGAAGGCGATTTCCAAGGTCGAAGGCGTCAGCAAAGTTAACGTGACCTTCGAGACACGCGAAGCGGTTGTCACCTTCGATGATGCCAAGACCAGCGTGCAGAAGCTGACCAAGGCCACCGAAGACGCAGGCTATCCGTCCAGCGTCAAGAAGTGAGGCACTGAAAACGGCAGCGCAGCACATCTGACGCCCTTGTCTGCTACCACAAACGAAAAAGGATCTGTCGCATGACCCATCTAAAAATCACCGGCATGACCTGCGACTCGTGCGCGGCGCACGTCAAGGAAGCGCTGGAAAAAGTACCCGGCGTCCAATCTGCCATAGTGTCCTATGCCAAGGGCGCGGCCCAGCTCGCCCTTGATCCAGGCACAGCGCCGGACGCACTGACCGCCGCCGTGGCTGGCCTGGGCTACAAAGCGATGCTCGCCGATGCCCCGCCGACCGACAACCGCACTGGGCTGTTCGACAAGGTGCGCGGCTGGATGGGTGCCGCCGACAAGGGCAGCGGCGGCGAGCGCCCGTTGCAAGTCGCCGTGATCGGCAGCGGTGGAGCCGCGATGGCGGCAGCACTGAAGGCCGTCGAGCAAGGCGCGCAGGTCACGCTGATTGAGCGCGGCACCATCGGCGGCACCTGCGTCAACGTCGGTTGTGTGCCGTCCAAGATCATGATCCGCGCCGCCCACATCGCCCATCTGCGCCGGGAAAGCCCATTCGACGGCGGCATGCCACCCACACCGCCGACGATCTTGCGCGAGCGGCTGCTGGCCCAGCAGCAGGCCCGTGTCGAAGAACTCCGTCATGCCAAGTACGAAGGCATCCTGGACGGCAATTCAGCCATCACCGTTCTGCACGGTGAAGCGCGTTTCAAGGACGACCAGAGCCTTATCGTTAGTTTGAACGAGGGTGGTGAGCGCGTCGTGATGTTCGACCGCTGCCTGGTCGCCACGGGTGCCAGTCCGGCCATGCCGCCGATTCCGGGCCTGAAAGAGTCACCCTACTGGACTTCGACCGAGGCCTTGGTCAGCGACACCATTCCCGAACGCCTGGCCGTCATCGGCTCGTCGGTGGTGGCGCTGGAACTGGCGCAAGCCTTCGCCCGGCTGGGTAGCCAGGTCACGATCCTTGCGCGCAGCACGCTGTTCTTCCGCGAAGACCCTGCCATCGGCGAGGCCGTCACAGCCGCCTTCCGTGCCGAAGGAATCAAGGTACTGGAACATACGCAAGCCAGCCAAGTCGCCCATGTGGACGGCGAATTCGTGCTGACCACTGGACAGGGCGAAGTGCGCGCCGACAAGCTGCTGGTCGCCACCGGCCGGACACCGAACACGCGCAGCCTGGCATTGGAAGCGGCGGGGGTAGCCGTCAATGCGCAGGGGGCCATCGTCATCGACAAGGGCATGCGCACCAGTAGCCCGAACATCTACGCGGCCGGCGACTGCACCGACCAGCCGCAGTTCGTCTATGTGGCGGCAGCGGCCGGCACTCGTGCGGCCATTAACATGACCGGCGGCGACGCAACGCTCGATCTCGACGCTATGCCGGCAGTCGTGTTCACTGATCCGCAAGTTGCCACGGTTGGCTACAGTGAAGCAGAAGCCCAGCGCATCGGCCTGCAAACCGACAGTCGTACTCTCACGCTCGACAATGTGCCGCGTGCACTCGCCAACTTCGACACGCGCGGCTTTATCAAGCTTGTCGCTGAGGCTGGATCTGGACGCATTCTTGGGGTTCAGGCTGTAACACCGGAAGCAGGCGAGATCATCCAGACTGCCGCGATTGCCATCCGGGCTCGCATGACCGTCCAGGATCTTGCCAACCAACTTTTCACCTACCTCACCATGGTGGAAGGTCTCAAACTGGTGGCACAGACTTTCTCGAAGGATGTGACACAGCTATCGTGCTGTGCGGGCTAAACCAAGGACACGAAAAGAGCGACAGAGGAGTTTTTATGTTTTGCGATATTAGACTAACAGCACGTTGCACCCGTGCATGCTTAACCATTCTGTTGGCGGGTACTGCAGCGTTTGGCTTGTCAAACAATGCGCTGGCGGCCTACGACTTTTCTAAGCTGGGAGCAGCGATCGAAACATTGGCGCCGGAGACCGTCGACGGCTGGGAAAAGAAAGCGAGGGCGGGCGATGCCATGGCGCAGAACATCATGGGTCTTGCCTACAAATGCGGTATGGGCGTAAAACAAGACCATGCTGCATCGATCCAGTGGTTTCGCAGGGCGGCCGAGCAGGGTGAAGCTGATGCGCAGTTCAACCTGGGGCGCCTCTACGCAAGCGAAGTCGACGGTATGTATAAGAAAGGGCGTGCGGCTCCTGCCGACGATGCACAGGCGTTCAAGTGGTACCGCCTCTCTGCCGAGCAGGGACACACGCAGGCTCAAGTCAGGCTGGCTCAACTGTTTGCGAAGGGGCTCGGTGAGGTCGCGCGCGACCAGGTTCAGGCCTACAAGTGGATGAGTCTGGCAGCAGCGTCAGGAGAACCAACGGCAGCAAAAGTCATTGCCGACTATGCGGCTCAAATGAAGCCCGAACAGGTGCAGCAAGCGCAATTGCTGGTCCAGGAATGGAAACGCCGGCAAAGCGCACGCTGACGTGATCTTTGAAAAGCGCGGCATGTAATCGCCAAGGGTGGGTTTATGCCGCGTAACCGCTGCTTGGATGTTGGAGGTGGAAATTGGACAAGACTATATATTCCAAAAAGATTGCCGAGAGCCTCTCATCTGGCAATCATCCAGAAGAGTTCGCAACCCTCTTCGTCACCCTGCTTCGTCAGCTTGTGATGGGAAGGCCTGTGTCACGCGAAGCGCTCGGCACCGCACTCGGATGGTCTGGGCAGAGGGTTGCAACTGTACTTGAGCCGGCGCCCGGTACCGAATATGACGAGCAGGGCAATATCATTGGACTGGGCCTGACGCTACGCGAAACCCCTCACGTTTTTGAAGTGGATGGCCGCCGTTTATACACCTGGTGTGCGCTCGACACCTTGATGTTTCCCGCTTTGATTGGCAAAACAGCCCGTGTCACGTCGCGCTGTGCTGCCACCGGCAGGCCGATTACGCTCACAGTTGCGCCAGAAGCAGTGCTTCAGGTTGAACCGGCGGAAACAATGGTGTCTCTGCTAACGCCGGATGCTTCACCCGACATTCGCTGTTCCTTTTGCTGTCATGTGCATTTTTTTGCATCGCCTTCTGTTGCAAATGCATGGGCTTCGACGCACCCGGGGATAGAGCTCGTGCCTGTCGAGAATGCATTCGGTCTCGGACATCTGATCGCGCATAAGCTGTTAGAAGACAGCGAGCGAAACACGGCATGAATGCCTACTCGATTTCGAAGCTTGCTGAAGATGCAGGCGTAAGCGTGCATGTTGTGCGCGACTACTTGATGCGCGGGTTGTTGCATCCCGCCTGGCGAACCGAAGGTGGCTACAACGTTTTCGATGCCAAAACACTGGAACGGTTGCGTTTCCTGCGCGTGGCCTTCGAGTCGGGACCCAGGCTCGACGAGTTAACGCGACTTTGCAGGGCGTTGGATGCAGGCGATAGCAAGTGCGTACACGGATGTGTCGAGCAACTGCGTCGGAAGATCGATGTGCGCCGAAAAGAGCTGATGGTGATCGAGACCTCTTTAGGCGAGTTGGCGTCCAGTGCATAACCTCACTATCTGTCGCCAGTGCGGCTACGTCGAAGAGCTGCACCTTGATGAAATTAGCGATCAGCTTGCCGCCCTGGCCCAGCGCCAAGGCTTCAACGTTGAGCGCCAAACGATTGAGCTTCAGGGCTTATGTCAAGCATGCCGATCCGTGAGTAATGCCTAATGTCCCAATTTGATGAACTCGCCCCTCAACAGCTTTTTAAGGCGTTAGAGTCAGCGACCACAACAGCTTCCCTGCCCAAGCTTGCAACGCTACTAGATGCCATTCGCTTTAATGAAGACGGCCTGATTCCCGCCATTGCCCAGCAACATGATACGGGCGAAGTACTGATGATGGCGTGGATGAACCGAGAAGCCCTGGAAGAGACGTTAACAACGCAGCGAGTTTGCTACTTCTCACGCTCGCGCCAAAAGCTATGGCGCAAAGGTGAGACATCAGGACAGCAACAGCGCCTTAAAAGCGCAGCGCTAGATTGCGATGGTGATACGCTGCTGGTTCAGGTGGAGCAAACTGGTCCCGCGTGCCATTCCGGCCGTCGCAGCTGCTTTTATGTGTCGCTCGGTGCAGACAGCGCCAAGATTACCAGCGAGCCGCTGATTGATCCGGCCACGCTATACGGTAAAAAAGCGCCGTGAAAAATTGGCTGTTCGCCATTAAACAGGTTTTTCTTAAGCTGCTAACAGCAGTGATGGTGGGCTGTATTCGCGTTTACCAATACACCATCAGCCCACTGCTTGGCCCTCGCTGCCGCTTCTGGCCAAGCTGCTCTTCCTATACCATCGAGGCCATCCAGGTGCACGGCCCTTTCAAAGGCGGCTGGATGGCTGTCAAACGCATCGTGAAATGCCACCCAGGCAGCCCAGGCGGCATGGATCCGGTGCCCGGTGGGCGCAGCGAAGCGCTCTGCCGTGAAAATGACGACCGCCCTACTGAGCGTTGCCGCTCAACCTTCTGCCGCCACTAACGTTTATCCTTGCTTAGCCACCTGATAGATACGCTCTAACATGGCGTGCAGGCCGTTACTGCGCGTGGGTGAAAGGTGCTTATCAAGCCCGAGATCTTTCAAGAAATGCGGCTCGGTCTGATTGATCTCTTCGGCTGTGCGCTCACTATAGATACGCAGCAATACGGCAATTAACCCTGATACGATGGCAGCATCCGATGTAGCCTTGAACACCAGTTTGTCGCCTGCCTGTTCATGGCACGTCCACACGTTGGATTGGCAGCCTTGGATTTTATATTCTTCCGTACGACGCTCCTCCGGAAAGTCAGGCAGCTGCTTTCCCATATCAATAATGTACTGATAACGGTCCATCCAGTTATCAAACATCTCAAACTCTTCGACCAGCTCCTGTTGGGCTAGCTCTGCGCCTGAAGTTGCCATGGCGTATCCTTTGCGTTGATGAATCACAGTCGCGGCTATTATAACGTTTCAGCCCCTGCTTTTGGGGGCGTTTTCAAGCGGTGGCGCTGCTGCTCTTGATGCCACTCATCGGCTTCGGTGTGCAAATAACGGCTGGTGGTATCTAGCTTGGCATGGCGAGCGCTTTCCGCTAAGTAACGCGAGTTATTGTCAAATTCTGTGTATGGCCGGTCAGGCGGCAGTCCTGTCTGACTGATCGGTCAAGGGTTCGCCGTCCTTGAACTGGACGTTGTTCACGACCAGCTCCAGCTTGTTGAACCCCTTGATCCGCTTCCAGCGCTTCTGGGCGCTCTGAAGCAGCTTGAAGACCATCGCCAGGGTCGTCGCTCTGGAGCCGCAGTTCCGGCTGCGCTTGCTCCGCAGGCGGACCGTGGCGAAGGTCGACTCGATCGGGTTGGTGGTGCGGATATGCACCCAGTGTTCTGCCGGGTAGTCATAGAACGCCAGCAGCTCCTCCCGATCCTTGGCCAGGCACTCCATGGCTCTGGGGTACTTGGCCTCGAAGCGTTTCACCGTGCGATCGAAAGCCTTGTGCGCCTCATCGCGGGTCTCGGCCATCCAGATCTCATGGAGGTCGGCCTTGACCTTGGGCTGCACGGATTTCGGCAGTTTATTCAATACGTTGGCAGTCTTATGGACCCAGCAGCGCTGGTGCTCGGTCTCTGGATAGACCTTGCTCAACGCCGCCCAGAAGCCCATGGCGCCGTCGCCAACCGCTAGCTTGGGGGCCGTCGTCAGCCCGCGCTCGCGTAGCCCCGTGAGCAGCTCTTTCCAGCTGGCCTCTGACTCACGCTGCCCATCCTCGACGACGACCAACTCCTTGCGGCCCTGCTCAGTGACGCCGATGATCACCAGCAGACACAGACGGTCATCCATGCGCACGTTGCTGTACACGCCGTCTGCCCACCAGTAGACGTAGCGCTGCTCTGATAAGCCCCGCTTCTGCCACTCGGCGTGCTCAGCCTCCCACTGCTTCTTGAGCCGCGACACAGTATTGGGGTCGTCTCAGAATTCGGAAAATAAAGCACGCTAAGGCGTAGTCACCCCGTGACTCCCCCGCGCCGATGCAGCGAGCTTCGTTCCGTCTTGCAGTGACGCAATCAGCGGGCAGGAAACGTTCCCTTTCCGCGCATGGCAGGCGCACACCAGTTCAGACAGCACGGCCTCCATGCGTGCCAAGTCGGCCATCTTCTCGCGCACATCCTTGAGCTTGTGCTCGGCCAGGCCGCTGGCTTCCTCGCAATGGGTGCCATCCTCCAGCCGCAGTAGCTCGGCGATTTCGTCCAGGCTAAAGCCCAGCCGCTGGGTCGATTTCACGAACCGCACTCGTGTTACATCCGCCTCGCCATAGCGGCGAATGCTGCCATAGGGCTTGTCTGGCTCCGGCAGCAGGCCCTTGCGCTGGTAGAACCGGATGGTCTCCACATTGACCCCGGCCGCCTTGGCAAAAACGCCAATGGTCAGATTCTCCAAATTTTTTCCATATCGCTTGACTCCGTACATAACTACGGAAGTAAGCTTAAGCTATCCAAACCAAATTTGAAAGGGCAAGCGTATGTCTGAACCTCAAAACGGGCGCGGGGCGCTCTTCACTGGCGGGCTAGCCGCCATCCTCGCCTCGGCTTGCTGCCTGGGGCCGCTGGTTCTGATCGCCCTGGGATTCAGCGGGGCCTGGATCGGTAACCTGACCGTGCTGGAACCGTACCGCCCGCTCTTCATCGGCGCGGCACTGGTGGCGCTGTTCTTCGCCTACCGGCGCATTTTCCGCCCCGCTCAAGCCTGCGCACCGGGCGAGGTCTGCGCCATCCCTCAGGTACGTACCTCCTACAAGCTGCTGTACTGGCTGGTGGCGGCCTTGGTGCTGGTCGCGCTCGGCTTCCCCTACATCCTTCCCTTGTTCTACTGATCAGGAGTTCACCATGAGAAAACTGCTCGCATCCTTAGCCCTCGCCAGCCTGGTCGCCACACCCGTCTGGGCGGCCACGCAGACCGTCACCCTGGCGGTGCCGGGCATGACCTGCGCCGCCTGCCCGATTACGGTGAAGACGGCGTTGACCAAGGTCGATGGCGTGACCAAGGCTGAGGTGAGTTTCGAGAACCGCGAGGCCATCGTCACCTTCGACGATACCAAGACCAATGCCCTGGCGCTGACTAAGGCGACCGAGGACGCTGGCTATCCGTCCAGCGTCAAGCAATAGGAGGGACTTCCGATGGCAAATCCTCTCAATCTGTTCACGCGGATCGGTGACAAAGCCGGCTCCGTCGGCGTGCTGATTTCTGCCATAGGCTGCGCCATGTGCTTTCCCGCCCTTGCTAGTCTGGGGGCCGCGTTCGGTCTGGGCTTTTTGAGCCAGTGGGAAGGCCTGTTCATCACCACGCTGCTGCCTCTGTTTGCTGGACTGGCTCTGCTCGTCAATGCCCTCGGCTGGCTCAATCATCGGCAGTGGCGACGGACTGCGCTCGGCCTGATCGGTCCTACCCTGGTACTGGCAGCGGTATTTTTTATGCGGGCTTATGGCTGGCGGAGCGGTTGGCTGCTCTATATCGGCCTGGCCCTCATGTTTGGGGTGTCGATATGGGATCTCGTGTCGCCCGCTCATCGCCGTTGTGGGCCGGATGCCTGTCCGACGCCGCCAAACCAGTGAACCTGACAAGAGACGATCTAATGAGTAACGAAATGACCGAACTGAAAATCATTGGTATGACCTGCGCCTCCTGTGTCGTGCATGTGAAAGAGGCCTTGGAGAAGATTCCGGGCGTGCATCGGGCGGATGTTTCCTACGCCAGCGGGAAGGCCGAACTGAAGGTCGACGAGGGCGCAAGCCGTGAGCAGATGCAGGCCGCTGTCGAGGCCCTGGGGTATCGAGCGGCGTTCGAAGACGCCATGGTACAAGCCCGTCCTGGCCTGCTCGATAAGGCACGGGGTTGGTTGAGCAGCACTGACGCCGGGAAAGAGGGCGACAAGCTCCACGTCGCGGTCATCGGCAGTGGTGGCGCCGCCATGGCGGCCGCGCTCAAGGCGGTGGAAGGCGGTGCCCGCGTCACCCTGATCGAGCGCGGCATCATCGGCGGCACCTGCGTCAACGTGGGCTGCGTGCCCTCCAAGATCATGATTCGTGCCGCGCATGTGGCCCATCTGCGCCGCGAGAGCCCGTTCGACGCCGGGCTTTCCGCCATGACGCCGACCGTCCTACGCGAACGTCTGCTCGCGCAGCAACAAGACCGTGTCGCCGAACTGCGCCACGCCAAGTACGAAAGCATCCTGGAGAGCACGCCGGCGATCAGCGTGCTGCGCGGCACCGCCCGTTTCCAGGACGGCCACACGCTCAGCGTGAAACTGGCCGAGGGTGGCGAGCACATCGTAGCCTTCGACCGCTGCCTGGTCGCCACCGGCGCAAGCGCGGCCGTTCCACCGATTCCAGGACTGAAAGACACGCCGTACTGGACCTCAGACCAGGCACTGGCGAGCGATACAATCCCTAAGCGGCTCGCCGTGATCGGCGCCTCCGTAGTGGCAGTGGAACTGGCGCAGGCCTTCGCCCGGCTGGGTAGCGAGGTCACGATCCTGGCACGCAGTGCGATGTTCTTCCACGAAGACCCGGCCATCGGCGCGGCGGTGACGGAGGCCTTCCGTATGGAGGGCATCGAAGTGCTGGAGCAAACGCAAGCCAGCCAGGTGTCCCACGCCAACGGCGAGTTCGTACTGGCCACCAACCATGGTGAGTTACGTGCCGACCAACTGCTCGTCGCCACCGGCCGCACGCCCAATACCCAGGGCCTGAACCTGGAAGCGGCCGACGTGCAGCTGGACGAGCGCGGCGGCATCCAGATCGACGAGCGCATGCGCACCAGCGCAGCGGATATCTATGCGGCCGGCGACTGCACCGACCAACCGCAGTTCGTCTACGTCGCGGCAGCGGCTGGCACCCGCGCGGCAATCAACATGACCGGCGGCGAGGCCAAGCTCAATCTCGACGTCATGCCGGCCGTGGTGTTCACCGATCCGCAAGTGGCCACCGTCGGCTACAGCGAAGCCGAAGCGCAGCACGCCGGGATCGAAACCGACAGCCGCACCTTGACCCTGGACAACGTGCCGCGCGCGTTGGCCAACTTCGACACGCGGGGTTTCATCAAGTTGGTTGCCGAAGTGGGCTCCGGCCGACTGCTGGGAGTGCAGGCTGTGGCCCCGGAAGCAGGAGAACTGATCCAGACGGCGGTACTCGCCATCCGCAACCGTATGACCGTGCAGGAATTGGCTGACCAGTTGTTCCCCTACCTGACGATGGTCGAGGGACTGAAACTCGCCGCACAGACCTTTAACAAAGACGTCAAACAATTGTCCTGCTGCGCAGGGTAATGAGAGAGGGAGGTTGAAACATGAGCAACACGGCAGACGATCTCGGTAGGTGCGACAGCCTACGCAAGACATGGCAGTTGGTCAGCTTCTGGGGCCTGCCTGCCGTCGTGGCGACGATAGCGATTGTTCTGTCTAATCGACGCCCCGCGTTGTTCCTGGCAGCAGGCGCCGCGCTGGCCGTGATGGGCGGCGCCTGCCTGGTCAACGCCACGCGTTGTCGCCGCCTTCACTGCTACATAACGGGGCCTCACTTCCTGTTGCTCGCAGTTGGTGCGCTATTGGCTTATGTGTTTGACCAAAACGGCGAGCATCTCTCCAGGTTGTGGCTGCTACTGGCTCTGGGAGCTGCACCGTTGCTCATCTGGCTACCTGAGCGCCTAGCCGGAAGGAAATATCTGAGCGCCCCAGTTTGCGGTGAAGGTCGGGAGTGTCGGCGATGAATGCCTACTCCATATCCAGATTGGCCGAGGACGCGGGCGTCAGTGTCCATATAGTCCGAGATTATATGCTGCGCGGCTTGCTGCACCCCGCGCGGCGCACGGAAAGCGGTTACGGCATTTTCGATGAGCGGTCCCTGGCGCGGCTGTGCTTCGTACGTGCCGCCTTTGAGTCCGGTATCGGGCTCGACGAATTGGCGCGGCTCTGTCGAGCGCTCGATGCAGACGATAGTACCGATGTGATCGGGTGTATCGACCGCTTGCTTGGGCAAATCGCGACCCGGCTGGCAGCTTTAGACGCAGTGAAAACGGAGTTGGCCGGGCTGACTCATCGTGCCATCGAAGGTCACACCCATGCGTAATACCAACCAATCCGAATCAATCAAGATGCCCCGCTGGCACGCCTACACGTGGGGTGTGCTCGCCGCGCTCACTTGCCCCTGCCATCTGCCGGTGCTGGCATTACTGCTCTCGGGGACTGCGGCCGGGGCCTTCGTCAGCGAGCATTGGAGCCTCGCGACGCTCGTGCTGACGGTTCTCTTCGTCCTCTTCCTGAGAGCGGCTCTACGGGCCTTTCGGAAGCGGGCGTGACCCGCTCGGAGCACGGCGCGGTCTCCGCTGCCGAGTTGCGGCAGGCTTGGGAGCGTTGGGAATTGTTGCTGCACTGCCAGCCGCAGGTCGATCTGCGCGCAGGTTCGATCGCAGGTGTGGAAGAGTTACTAGGTTTTCTTGGACGATGGAGAAACCCCATCATGAACGCAAACGACACCCCCACTATCAGTTGCTGCGAATGTTGCAAGGAAATTTCCCTTGACGCCGCACTGACGCCGGAAGGTACCGAGTACGTCGTGCACTTCTGTGGCCTTGAATGCTATCAGCGCTTCATATCGCGCGCGGATAAGAGAGCGGCATCCGAGCCTGATCACCCCTGCACACCAGAGGTCAGTACCCGTCACGACGACTAATCTTTGCCTCTGGAAAGTGGCTCTGGTTTTTTTTAGAAAGCGTGAGTCCATTGAGATTTAATGCAAGTCCGCTCGTGGCTAATGTAAGCCCGAAGGCTTCGTCAGTAGTTTTATCTAGGCCGATGCCCGGGAGGATGGCAGCGTGCCTACAGGGCGTCAAAACCGGCTACCCAGAGTCAAATTCACCCCACAGTACAGCGATGCTATAGAGTTACTCGTCAGTCCTGCAGCATCAGTTTTACTCTGCACCTCCATTGTATTCAGTCTGCCGGCAGCCCATTTGCACGAATAGTCTAGTCCTGATAGTCAGGAGCAAGCGCTGCCAAAGGAGCAACGTGTTTAGAACCCGCCTGCAAGCATGAACATAAAGCAGAAATATCCTCTTGAAGGGCCATCGCCTGCGCCCAAATACTGTCGACATCACTGGTAGCCACAGTGAGGGGGAAACCTTCCAGTACCGTCATGGCCATGCCATGCAGGCGTAGGAAGTCTTCTCGAATGCTGCCGACCCCTCCGATTTCAGCAAGGCAGGCATCCAGCCGGTCGACCAAGTTGAGCAACTGAGCGGTGTCGTAGCTTGCACGCAGAGAGTCGAGTACCTTGGTATCGACGTCCCCATAAGGTGTCACGCGGAACGAAGCTGGCGGGATATGCATCAGTTCGTCACCTCAACGTTGCTGTCAGACATCTGTTTCGCACGCATTGATCCCGCAGCCTGCTGGAAAATGGAATCCTTGATCCAGGGTTCCGGTGGGCGTTTGAGTTTCAGGTTGAACTCCCCAAAACGTTTGACATTGCTGGTTAGGTAGGGGCTGAGAAACGATACGTCGTCGTCAGTGAACTGCCAGCCATCACGGGCGAGCTTCTGCAGGATGCGCATCATGTCCACGGTGTTCTGCAGGATCACCGACGAGGCCACCATGTCGTTGTAGCGCAGGCGTTTCTGTTGCTCGTCCGGATCGTTTTCGGCGATCACGTCACCGCCAAAGGACAGCCACTTAGAGAAGCCGTTGTAGGACTCGATCTTATTGGTGTTGGCGGTGACTTCCTGGCGCAACTCGCGGCTGCCGATCCAGTTGAGTAGGAAGATCGTCCGGATCACGCTGCCCAGCGCTTGCGCGGCATGATAGAGCTTGTTGCGCCGACTGTAGGAGCCAAGTTTGCGCAGCAGCATAGGTGAGGAAATCTTGCCGGCCTGGATTGACAACGCGACCTGCATCAGATCCTGCCAGTGGGTTTCGATCAGGTGCCAGTCGGCGGTGTCGGTGAACAGACGGTTGATGTGTTTATACGAAACGCCGCGATCTGGCCGGCACATCACCAGGTCGCGCCAGTTGCGGATACGCGGCATCAGATTGATGCCCAGCAGATGAGTGAAGGCGAACACCGTGGCCGACTGGCCCTGGGTGTCAGAGTACACCGTATCGGGTTCGACGCTGAGGTCGACCTTGAGCAACCCCTCAATCACATAGATTGCCTCCCAGATACCAGGCGGGATGAAGTGCTGGAACACCGCGATGTAGTTATTGGCCACGTGTCGGTACGCCACGGCCCCCATCTTGCGATAGCGGAAGTGGTAGCCGGCCAGCAGATTGTCGTCATAGAAGTCGAACTGCGTACCGTCCGCGGCCACCGCCTTGCCATCGCCCCAGAGCTTGGGCAGGTCAAGTTGCAGATAGAGTTCCACCAGCTCGCGGTTAGCCTTGTCTAACTTCTCAAGCGAGAGATGGCGGCGATTCGTATAGGACAGCATGTGCGGCGTGACATTACCGGCCAGATGCCGTGCGGCCTGGTTGGGGCCAAGGTTGCAGCCCATGGCGAAGATCGTCATCAGGTAGCGCTCGGCCGGTTCTTTGAGCTTTGGCTCGTTGCCGGACATCGGCCCGAAATGCCGAGTGAACTGAATCCAATGCTCAATGTTGGCCATGATGTCGAGCACGTGCCTGGCCGGCATGCGCTGCATAAGCGCCGTCTGTAGCGAGATGGCCGAAGGCGGGATGTCCCGCGCTATCACTCGGCGTAGCACCGGTTCGCCGGCTTCATTGATCGATACGTCACCTCGGCAAGAAGGGAATTTTTCATCCAGATGCTGCGCGGTTTCCTCCAGCTGAATCTTGAGGGAGGCGACAAACTCCTTCGCCGTGCCAGGCAGCCCCACCTTTTCGCAGTAGGCCGGTAGACGATGGAAACATTCTTCCCAGGGCAGCAACTGCTTACGGTAGTCGGCGAAAGATTCCGACCCCAGCACGCACATATCACCCGAGCGCAGCTCACTGGCCAGGTAAGAGAACACGCAGACTTCCAGATAGCGCCGGTTGGTAGGTGGCCCTTCACTGGCAGGACGACGCACGACCTTAACCCAGCGCTCCGACGCAAACGACAAGTCGACATGCTCGTCGATCCACTCGCGGTGTAGATTTTCGCTGTCCTGGATGAGCTGAAGCGCCTGGATAAGTGAGCGATCCTGAGTCGTGGGTTCCAGTTGAAGAAGGTGGCTCAGACGGAACAACAGCGAGCGATGGGACTTGAAGTGCTTCCAGATCAGCGGCAGGTAGTTGTTACCGCCCGTAGCCTGGACTTCGGCGCAAGTCTCGCGCAACCGATCCAGGTTGCCATCGGGAGAGAGGAATTCCCGGATCAGACTGCCAGCCTCCTGGTCATCCGGTTCCTGAACAAGAATCTGCACCACGCCATCCAGGGTGGCCGCCAGTTGCTCCAGCTTCTGGCGTTGCCGCGCCTGGATTTGCTCCAACTCCTCCTTGGCGCGTTTGTGGATCGTCGAAATCCGTCGGATGAACATCTCGGCCAGGTGATCCCGAGTTCGCACCCGCATCCGATAGATCAAGGCCAGCATCAGTGTGTAGCGTTTCGGCAGCGAGCAGTCCTTCAGCTCGGCGACGTCCGACGCGGCGGCTTGGGTGGCGAAGTGGCGGATCTTAGCATCGACGACCCCCTCAAGAATGGCATCCAGATCTCCGAAGCTCTCTAACCACGCCAGGTGGTCGATCAACACCTCCAGGTGCTTGCGGGAAGGCTTCTTGGGTGCCTGCTTGAGTGCGTTGAAGTCACTCTGCCGACGCCCGAAATCCGTGTCGAGCAGCTCCTTTAGCTTGTAGATCACCTCGATTGGCGCTCGGAGCACGATCAGGTTGAAGGTAACTTCCTGAGCACTCGCCAAAGCGGTTTCTGCGATGTTGTTGAGCGTCGAATAAGCCGGAAGCTCATAGCCACGCTGAATCAGCTCATCAAGCATGGCATTAATGAGATCGACTCGCTGCTCAAGCACTACAGCGCAGTCACGTGCGATTTCCTCAGTGATCGCTAGCCCGTCGCTGCTATAGAAGGGTGTAACCTGCAGGTACTGCCGAACCGCCGCTTGGTGTCGGTAAAGGGTGCGGGGGTTGCTGTAGCGCGGAGCTATTCGTGCGCCGTAGCGAAGGCATTGTCGGACATGACTGATGAGCTCCTGAGGAAGCTCCTCGAACGGAACAAAATAGTGTAGCTGCTGAAACACCTTTAGTTGGATTGCCAGCCCAATCGATAGCGCTGGACTCTTAGCGGTGTTATTGACCCATTCGATCTCTGAATCAGACAGGGAATAGCATCGATGCAGCTCCTTAGCTGGCAACTGACTGGGCAAGAGCGGGTAGGCTGTCCTTTCCACCGAAGCCATTGAGTTCATCCCCCAAGTAAGGCAAAACATCAGCATAGACGGCTAGTCAGGCGGGGGATGACCAGCAATCAAGAACTCAATAAATTTCCTTTTAGTTCAATATCTTGCAGAACGAATGTCCTAATTTTTGCCTTATCTCGGCATAACCCCTTTCGCTAATGCATGGAGATGGCGGAGCGGGCTATCATTCTGGTTTGTTGGTTTACGATACATAACGCGTACGTGTAATATTTTCTGTCTCTACCCAGGATCCCGGCCATGCCTACACCTTTCTCTGCTAACGACACCCAGCTGAGCTTTCAGGTGCTGCGAGTGGCTGAAATCTGATGCGCCCTGTCGACGAGTTGAAGGCTGTTAGGAGTCGAGTCACCGAGTGCCTTGGGCTTGCGTCTTCACACTTCGGTCGTGTGTTTCCTGAAATACCTGTGAGATTTGATCTCACGGGTAAAACGGGGGGGCATGTACCGATACAGGATCGACAGGCACACTGGAAAGCTAAAGGACCAGGAATTTCGGTTCAACCGACTGCTGGCGAAAGAAAATCTACATGAATACCTGGATCAAATTTGCGCTCACGAGGTTGCGCATTACATCACGCGCAATGTTTGGGGAACCAAGCCCTCGCCCCATGGCGCAGAGTGGCAGGGCGTAATGCGAGACGTGTTCAAGCTTGACCCCGACAGGTGTCACAGCATGGACACGTCGAAG
Source organism: Pseudomonas sp. ABFPK (assembly GCF_001586765.1). Taxonomy (NCBI): domain Bacteria; kingdom Pseudomonadati; phylum Pseudomonadota; class Gammaproteobacteria; order Pseudomonadales; family Pseudomonadaceae; genus Pseudomonas; species Pseudomonas sp. ABFPK. Next base: position 40,101 of record NZ_LQXW01000024.1, read on the forward strand.
TCAGTCAAAAAGGGTTTTGTCTACAGGTGCGGGTGTAAGGGCAATGACCACATGCTCAGTACCAAAACGCACAATCGGGTGGCGCGTAAGATAGCCATACTCCGCTGCAAAACGTGTGGTGAGCTCCTGGAGTTCGTACAGCAGGCAGAGAAAGTGCCTGCGCCGATCATCTCGAAACTCTTCATCAGCACCTCAGGTCCGACGATCGACAGCGATCAAGCGGACCGAATAGTCAAACTCATCATTGACCACCAGGTGAAGCAGGTCGTCCTTGACTGCTTGATCACGGGTGAGCGGCATCGTGAGCTATTGAGCAAGAAGCTGAAGGTCCCGTCGAGCTCGGTGCTCAGGCATTTGAGCCCAGACACCCTGCCAGGTGGAGTGACCCACGCCATTGTCTTCAGCGATGGCAAAGATGAGCGTCAAGTACGCGTAGCCAGGGCTTTCGAGCAACGAGGGGTGAAAGTGCGAATGGTGCGAGCGGGTGTTGGCTGACGTCATCCGCCTTCGAGACCCTCCAATTACCACCCAGTGAATTTGCGTAGAGCCCCAACATGCAACAAGTCGAGCAAACCAATCAACGCCCCGCAGTCGCGGAGACTTTCCGCTTGAAAGCATTCCGAGTGGTCACCGGCGAACTGTTCGCTGCGGCCACCGCGCAGCATGCGCTCGACATGGCCAAGTCAGAGCTCTCTCGACCCCAGCTCAGCCTGAAGGATGTCGTCGCGGTGAGTCACAGCGATCGGGTGGTAGCGGAAGTGAATGGAGCCGAGCTCGCAACTGGCGCTTCAGTGCTCCTCGCACGAGCAACCGCTCCGGGCTTGCTGGGACGTTGCCGAACTGACCATACCTACCAGACGGTGTTTGTCGAGGCGCTGAGCGGACCAAGCTTGGAGTGGGCCGTGCGCGAGGCGAGCTTCAAGGCTTTTGGATTCATGATGAGCGCTGAGCCTGGGTGCCCTGAAGATACCCTGCGGAATGCAGTGCGGCGATGGCTTGGGGATGTCGTAAGTGTCCCTGCAGATCTTCATATCCTGGACACACAAGCGGCCTGAGTTGTTTGCCCGCCGGCGCCGGGCATCCCATTGGGTGAGAGGGCCGCGAGGTCGTACATACCCGTGTGCGCCATAACCACCCACAAACCTAACGCACATGAGGTGCCGCGATCATGACCAATCCAACCCACGCTGTAGCAGTCTCCACTGAAGGCCGTGTGCCTGCTGATTGGACGGCTCCTGATTTCTATCAGCCGCTGGACCTTCTGCGCGCCAAGCTGGCGTTCCAGTTCGGCGATTTCGCTCATCTCATGCTCAGTGGGTATGAGAAAGCGAAGAAAGCCTACCTTGACCGCGACTTCTCGCAAGTACAGTTCCCACGAGCTGGCGAAGAGGCGATGGTCGAGCTTGAGGTTCGAGCTCAGACCATGCTGTGGGTCGTTGAGATGGCTGGCCTGACAGGCAAGGCTGCAGACTACGCAGCCAATCGCTATCACGAGGACACCGCATTTTTGCTGGTCTACTCGGTGCCAAACGAAGATTCGCTTCAGACGTTCCGTTGTGGTGGTGGTAGCCCGGGCGCCGCCCTTGCTCAATTCGCGCAGCAGAATCCAGACCGGGTTCATCTCGTACAACAGATCTACGTAGATAAACGGAGCCTTCAGCCGGCAGCTGCATAACGATTCACCCAAACCCCACCGCTCAGCGCTGGGGTTTTTTCTTGCCCAGCGGAAAGCCAGGGCGGTCGAGATGAATATTTTTCTGTCGCATGCATAACACGTATGTGTAATTTATGTGTTGTGCGTTTCAGATACTGGACGTAATATCGATGCGTGTGAAAATGACAGCATGGTGCCATCAACCTGTCGTATCGATACCCGAGACGCTGGCGCGAGGCACATTGCCCCAACTAATCACGAGGCCCAACTGATGACCCCTGAGGAACTGTTGCAACAGCCCGAAGACCAGTACATGAACCCTGACCAGGTAGCGTTCTTCAAAAGCCTGTTGGTGGGTGAAAGTGCTACCGCAATGGGGCGCATCGATCAGCTGCGAGTCGACCTGACGGGTTTGGAAAAAGCCCCAGACGAAGTTGACGCAGCGCTGATCGAGCAAGAGCGTCAATCAATTCTGGGCAGCATCGAGCGCGAGAACCAAAGTCTGCGCGACATCAAACTGGCGATGTCGGCAATTGCCGACGGCAGTTACGGCTATTGCATTGATACCGGTGAGCCAATCGGCTTGCGACGCCTGCTCTCTAATCCCCGGTCTCTTCTCACGGTGGAAGCCAAGGAGAGCCGCGAGAACAAGTCCCGGCACCTTCGCGCCGCATAATCACATTTCACCTGAAGCACCGACAGCCGGTCATTCCTGAGGTTATCCCCATGCCTAAGTCCCAGCCTCGCACTAACTCCCGCACAGCTGACAAGTTTGTTGTCCGCCTGCCGGATGGCATGCGAGAGAAGATCGCAGAAATTTCGAAAGAAAATCACCGCAGCATGAACTCTGAAATCATCGACCGCCTGGCTTTGAGCATTGAGCGGGATGAGCAGGGTGATCTGACGGTTCGTGCACTGGCTCAGGTTACCCGGCGCTGTGAGGAGCTGGAGCAAGAGCTGGCGGAACTCAAGGCAGCTCAGGCCAACGAAACCTCGAAGCCTGCTCTGCAGCAGGCACCAAGACTGTCGATCGCAAGCGCCCAGTGAGAGACGGACACCATGGGGAATTTGCTTGATGTAGGCCCCGGCGCTACCAGCGCCGGCACTGCTGACATTGCAGCTGTGCTCTTGAAGGCCGCCCAGCGGTATTTCTACTTGCGTGGTCCAGCCCTGCGGACTGGGAAAGCCAATGCCCCAATGGTGCGTATCGGCATCGACGCTCTTCTGGGCGGTGAGTCTCTCGATATGGCGCTCGACCAAGCAATGATCGAGGCGCATGTAACGGGGCTCAGTGTTCCGTCGGGAGCCATCGGCCATGTCGGCAGTCACCAGTTCTCCGCCGCTGAAGCGGTGTTTCTGCGAAAGCTGCTCACAGCGCCACAACCATCACAGGCTGCTCAGCTCTTGAAGTACGCGACGGCCGTGGGGGTGCGTGACACGGCCAATCTCTTCGCCAACTACATCGCGTACATGAACTCGCCAATGCCCTGGCTCCAACAGGTGGGTACTGAAGGGCTACTCACGCCCTGCAGTGGGTCGCCTACGTGCCCGGTGGAGATCGTGCATGAAGACCGGCCGCAGGATTCTGAAGGCCGTGCACGCCGGATTTGGTCTCAAGTGGCCCCCGAAAGTGCAGGCCGTTACTGGAACTGGAGCGGTAAGGACGGAATTGAGGCCTCCCTGCTGGCGGTCACCTGGTCGTCGGACGTAGGCAAGTTCTGCGTAGAGGTGGCGCCCGGCACATCGCGGCCAGTCAGCTGTGAGGAGTGGGGAGGATGGTGGGCAGAGCTCGATCGGCCAAACCCCCGCGAAGAGATCGCTTGCCTTCGCTACACGGCAGCCAGCTGATCGGCATAGCACCTAGCAGTATCCCGAAGCACGTAGAAGCTTCAACCTCAAGCATCCAAGACAGTGCTCATGAGGGCACTGTCATCACCCAAATCACCTAACAAGGCATGACCATGTGGTTTAAGAACCTGACTGTTTATCGTCTGACTCAAGATATTGAATTTGCGGCGGAGGCGCTGCAGTCCGCCCTGGCGTCGAAGCCCGCCCGTGCGTGCGGTTCGCAAGAGCTGGTCACCTTCGGCTTTGTCGCGCCTCTGGGCAAGGGAGAGGAGGCTCCGCTCGTTCACCAGAGCGGTAATTTCTTCCTGATCAGTGCTCGGAAGGAAGAGCGCATCCTGCCAGCAAGCGTGGTGAATGATGCTGTGAAGGAAAAGGTCGAGGAGATCGAGAAAGAGCAGCAGCGCAAGGTGTATAAGAAAGAGCGCGACCAGATCAAGGACAAGACAATCCAGGCCATGTTGCCGAAGGCGTTTATCCGCCGCGGCGTGATCACGGCAGCCATCGCGCCAAAGCTCGGGCTGATTATCGTCAATAACGCGAGTGCCAAACGAGCCGAGGATCTGCTCTCCACGCTTCGTGAAGTGCTCGGTTCGCTGCCGGTGCGGCCAGTGACGGTCAAGATTGCTCCGACTGCAACCCTCACTGACTGGCTCAAGAACGAGCAAGCGGGCGAGGGCTTCCACGTCCTGGACGAATGTGAACTGCAGGACACCAGTGACGAGGGTGGGTCGGTGCGCTGCAAGCGACAGGATCTCACCAGTGGCGAGATCAAGAATCATCTTGCAACCGGCAAGCTTGTGACCAAGCTGGCGCTGGCCTGGCAGGACAAATTGTCGTTCATGTTGGACGACAAGCTGGTTATCCGGCGCCTCAAATTCGAGGACCTGCTCCAGACCCAGGCTGAGCAGGATGGGGGCGATGACGCCTTAGCGCAGGCAGATGCGACGTTCGCGCTGATGATGATGACCTTGGCCGAGTTTCTCCCGGCGCTTTACCAGGTGCTGGGTGGCGAGGATGTGCCAGCGTCGATCTGAGCCATGCAGGGTACCCAAGCCTCCGCGTTGACGGGGGCTTTTTGTTGCCCGAGAAAAATATCGGTCTCTGTTACGCATTCCAGGAAGTACAGACAACCAGTTTGTCATTTCCCCCAATCGGGCTCAGTCCCCGCCTGGGGAGCTGTGTCGACTACTTGGAGCACCACAATGACCACCATCATCAACGCAAAAATCGGCGAATCGAAGGGCGTTTCACGTGTCTTTATGGAAGGCCGTCACCTCCTGACAGCCGGTATTCAGATTGGCAAGAAGTACTCGATTAAGTCAGACAAGATTGCACGACGTCTCGAACTAATTGAGGTTCCAACTGGCTTTTCCGGGAAGTGCATCAGCGTATCTAAGCGTGAGCGTAATGGGGTTGTACATCCAGTAATCGACTTGCGCTCTGAGCAAATCCGTGAAGTCTTTGAAGATGACCATAAGGTCCGAGTTGCGATTCGTCGTGGCCGGATTGTGATTACTGCTTTGCAGATTCAGACAAAGATCCGCGAGCGCCTCAAGCGCATGAAGGAAAAGTTGGAGCGAGGACAAAAGCTTGCTGTATGCAGCCTCTTCCACGGCGGCGGGGTCCTAGACGCCGCAGTGCACTCTGGCCTAATGCAATCCGGTGTAGGCTCATTCGTTCAGGTCGGTGTTGAGTTGGAGAGCGAGTATCTCGACTGCTCAATGCGAAACAATAATGAGATTTGGACAGAAGAGTCGATTGCTATAAACTCAGACGTACGAGACGTGTACCTCAGTGAACATACCCCGCAATGTGAGCTTTTGACAGGGGGAATACCTTGTGTTGGGGCATCACGTAGCGGAAAGGTGAAGAATAAGCTCGATTTTGCAGAGGATCATGCTGATGCAGGTGCGCTTTTCGTGGATTATCTCAACTGGCTCCGTCATGTCAACCCCTGTGTTGCGCTGATTGAAAATGTTGGGGAGTACGCAAATACAGCTTCCATGGCAGCTATCCGAAGCGTGTTTATTCACCTCGGATACAAAGTGCATGAAGCTGTTCTTGATGGATGGGACTACGGGACGCTGGAGCACCGGAAACGCCTGGTTGTGGTGGCAATAACGCATGGTTTAGGGGACTCTTTCTCGTTTGAAAATCTGAAGGTGAACAAGGTCAGAGAGACATGCATCAATGCGATACTCGATGATATACCTCTCGACGATGAATCTTGGAAATCCTATGAATACTTAGCAACTAAGGAGAAAAGAGACAAGTCTGAAGGCAAGGGATTCTCCAGGCAGTTGCTAACTGGAAATGAATCAGGTTGTGGCACGTTAGGGACGGGCTACAAAAAAGGAAGAAGTACCGAACCGTTCATATTGCATCCTGAAAAAACAGGCCTCAGCAGGCTCTTCACTAAAGCCGAACACGAAAGGCTCAAAGGGATTCCTGCAGGTTTAACTGATGGAGTTTCTGAAACTATTGGTCATGAAATTTGCGGCCAGAGTGTCTGCTTTCCAAAGTTTGTTTCTGTGGGTGAGGAGATAGGGCGGGCGCTCATGGCATCCCGCAATAATGTGGTTAACTTTCCGATTCGTTCTGCCCATCCTGAGATGGATGAGGTGACGGGCTCAGAGTCTGATAAATTCCAAACTGGCACATTGGCCTTGTTGATCTGACGGGTGGTCTTCCGTCCGAACGCTGCACCTGCCCGGTTCGCTTATGCGAATCGGGTTTTCTTTTGGCTGGCGAAATTGTTTCTCTCGCTTGAAGGTTCTCTCCCTATTTGCTATATGTAGGTCATTAGATACTTTCTCATGAGAGGGGCGAGCACATGAAAGCAACGACTTTCACTTCGGAATTCCTGAGTGCTGCCAAACAGGCGCCTCGGATTTACTTTGCGCCTGTGATTGGCGCCTACAAAGCCATCAAGGCAGAAATTGCGAAGGCTTCAGGCAGCAAAGGCGCTCCCAGCGCCAAGCACTAAGGCTTACAGAAACCCGCCGATCGAGCGGGTTTTTTTGTGCCTGGAATTTACTGGTTTCTGTGAAGCATCCCCATGGAGCAAGTCAACTTTCAGGGGGCCATCATGCTTCTCGCAATCAACGATCCAGCTGTGCAATCCGCTTTGATAAATGCTTTCGCTGCTGTAACCAGCACTGTCCTGGCTGCGGCGTCAGCTGCAGGGGTCATGCCGAGATAAAGGAAAATTAGGACATACGCGCTGCAACTGATTGTATTTAAATATTTTTCTAGCGTCGCTGAGCTGCTCAGGGTGGGCTTTATAGGCTTTTATAGTCAATTATAGAAACGGCTCTGAACGCCTGATTGAGGTTATGCCGAGGCAAGGGGGAAATTCACTCATTTGTCCTGTAACTCATTGTTATTAATGAGTTTATTTCGACAAGAGGGCGTGCCGAGATAAGGCAAAAATTAGGGCATTCGCTCTGTAACTTGCCGCACTTAAACGAACAGATTGGAAATCCTGCTCAAGCGAAGGCGCGCTTAGCGTAATGGCTTCAGCCAGATACCGCTGAGGATCAGTTCGGCCTGCTGCGAATTAAGTAGGCCGATCTGGAGTTGGCAAAGGTACTGGGGTGTCGGTATCAAGGCTCTCAGCCCAAGTCTCGACCAATGCGTGATCGATCACCAAACCCTCGCTCACGTCGGCCAATGCCTCGCGTGTTAGATCAGCGAGTCGTTGGTCGTGATTTATTGAATTGGCCATTCCCCGTCCATTTTGCCGTGCTCTGCTGCTAGCTGACGGGCGTTGGCTCTGAATAGCCCGTCTTCACGCCCTGGGTGGCCGCGTAATGGCGGGTTTGGAAAGCCAGGACATCCTGCATCTGCTTGCTGACGTCCTCTTCAAGCCCCCATTCATAGGCCAGCTTGTCGAGTTGGTAGCGAGAGACAAGCTGGGTCGCACGCGGTGAGCGCTCTGCTGGTTTCAGGTTTGACCAACTGCTGACAAAGCCTTTTAGGCGCGCGGCTTTGTCCGTTGATACACAGGGAAAGCGACGCAGCAGGTCGACGAGATAGAGCGCACGCAGCTTCTGTTCAGGCTCGCGCAGCTTGCCTGCCACTTCACGCTGCAGTACTGGCACGAGGTCGCGCTCTTCGTACCACAACTGCTTGGCGAGCTCCACAAGAGCATCGGACGCAACTTGGCTAAGACGCTGCTGGGTGACAGTCTCCAGAAGCGTGCCAAAGCTTTGTTTACGATCCAGACGTGGCATCTCGCCCATCCTCCAGGTACTTCGCTGTGACCAGTTTCAGGCAGCCTAGCATTGCACTTCGGTTGCCCACGGCATAATCGATTGCCTCTGTTGCTAGTGTAACAAACTGGCCGACATCGACACGGCCACATTCGATGAGCTGTTCGATATCAGATTGATCGTTTTCCGTAAAGCGGCCGAGCTTGGAGATGGCCAGATCCACGCCGGCGGCAACGAAGATATGTAGCGGCTGCTCACCCTCGAAACCCTCCATGGGGATGGCGCGCTCGCGGTAATCCTCCTGCAGTGGCCCGAGGGCATTGGTGTAGTTCTGGTCCAGGTACACCTGCAAGTCGCGGCCGTCGCCGTCCTCATATCCCTCTGGCGGTGTGTAGACGGCCATGATCTCGTCCTTACGCAGCACACGGGCCGCCTCGATCTCCGCATCGATGTCCGCACTACCACGCGCATGGGTGAGCAGGTGCACCGCGCAGCCGCCGAAGACGAAGACCTTGAGTGAGCCTGGCGGATTGCCATCCAGTAGCGGCAAGGCCCGGGCGAACAGATTACCAATGGCCTGGCCCAGCGGCGTAGTCAGCCGGACAGGTTCCGCAGCCCCCTCATCGGCAGTCTCAAGTAGTGTCATCTCCACCTCCGCTCAGTGCATAGGCTCAGTGTGCCGGTTCATGTGCTACGTGCGCCATCGCTGTTCACAAGCGGCACCCCGAGTAGCTTTAGCTGTGTAGTGGCTTCGACCAAGCGCTCCTGCAGGCCCTGCGTCTACTGCACCTGAAGCGCGGATGCTTCGCTCAGCCGGGACACCTCCTCCTGCAATGTGCGACAACGCTGTTCAAGGGCTTCATTCGAGCGTTCGGAGCCGGCCAGCGTGCTCTGCAGAGCCTCCAGGGCCTGAGTTTTCTGCGCCACTAGCTGTTGCTGTGCATGTCGCTCTTTTTGCAACTGCCGCGCCTCGGTGAGCAAGCGTGCATTGTCGCGGTTCAGTTGCGTCAGTTCGTCCTGCTTGATTATCAAGGTCTGCTGCAGTTGCCGCAGTTCTAGTTGCAATTGTTGTATCTGCGACTCGTGTCGGCGTTGTTCCTGCTCACGCTGTTCCTTGCTGGCCTGCCGGTAGTGCTCCAGGGTGTCGCGCGCATGTCGGTGTTTTTCCTCCAGCGAGTGGATCTGTGCGTCGCGATCCTTGTGCCGCTCCTCCAGGTCGCGATTAGCCTGCTGTAGGCGGGCGTTCTCGATCTCGGCCTGCTGCCGTTGCTCGCGTGCCTGCTGCAACTCGTGATGAGTGGTCTGAAGTCGTTCCGCGTCGAGCGCGGTCTGGCCTTCCAGTTGTTGGATGCGGTTTTCGGCCTGTCGAAACCGATGCTGGTAATCGAGCCGTTCGCGGGCCAGTTGTTCGCGCTCCTGGGCCACGGCGGCCTGCGCCTCCTCCTCTAGCTGATCTGCCAGTTGGCTGACCAGATTGGCCAACTGTTCGCTGAGCGGGATCAAGGCCGCATCCCGGCCGCGCTCGGCGTCTTCAAGCTCTTTCAGGTAGCGGTGAATGGTGGTCTTTGAACCGGTATTGCCCAGCTCGATGCGCACCGCATCAATACTGGGGTGGATATCGCGGGCGAGTAGAGAATTCCGGGCTTTCTGCACGATTGCTTTGTTGATGCCACCGCGGGCCATAAGTGGAACTCCTGACGATTTCGTTCTGTGGTATGTACTATGTAAATACATAGCATATTATCAAGAACTTCGTTTTTTTCCGCTCGTATTCTAGAATTGGATAATCATGAATTATCCAAGGTGATGCGGTGTTTTTGTCGTTTGGCAGTCGCTCACCGGTACACCAAGGGGATGCGCTCAGATGAGCCAGGAGATCGAGCGGTACCTGCAGGCCGGCACTCGTGCCAACACCCGGCGGAGCTATCAGCAGGCGCTTGAGCACTTCGAGGTGACGTGGGGTGGCTTTCTGCCGGCGACTAGCGATACAGTCGTGCGCTATCTGGTCGATCACGCCGCCACCCTGTCCAGCAATACCTTGAAGTTGCGCCTCGCGGCGTTGGCGCAGTGGCATGTCAGCCAAGGCTTCCCGGATCCGACCAAGACTCCGCTGGTCCGCCAGATCCTCAAGGGCATTCGTACTTTGCACCCACGCCAAGAGAAGCAGGCCGAACCTTTGCAGCTGCGCCAGTTCGAACAGTGCGTGTTGTGGCTGGAACAAGCTTTGGAGCAGGCCCGCGCGGAAGACGACTTGCCACGGCTACTGCGCTGTTGCCGCGATCGCGCTCTGATACTGATCGGCTTCTGGCGGGCCTTTCGCAGTGATGAGCTATGTCGCCTACAGGTCGAGCACATCCAGGTGCGGACCGGGGAGGGCATGCAACTGTTCCTGCCCTGGAGCAAAGGTGATCGGGACAACCAAGGCCAGACCTTCAACGCGCCGGCGCTGGCCAGGCTGTGCCCAGTACAAGCCTACGTCGACTGGATCAGTCTTGCGGGTATCGCACGCGGGCCGGTATTCCGTGGAATTGATCGCTGGGGGCACTTAGGTGAGCAGGGCTTGCACCCAAATAGCGTTGTCCCACTCATGCGCGCCGTACTGCAGGCAGCAGGGCTGCCTTCGGAGCTGTACAGTAGCCACTCGCTGCGCCGCGGGTTTGCCACCTGGGCCACCCGCAGCGGCTGGGATATCAAAGCGCTGATGCAGTACGTAGGCTGGAGCGATGGGCAATCCGCATTGCGCTATGTCGAGAGCACAGGAGTGTTCCCTGGGCAACTGAGTGCGCTACAACACATCTCAAACTGGCCCGAGGGACTGCCATAAGACCGCCTTCCGCGGCCCCGATCTGCACCTAGCTGCGCACTGGGAACACCAGCTCGTCATGTGCGGTGCAAATGAGTCGATGATCCAGCACATGGAAAATTGCAGGGTTCTTGGCATCCTGGGCCCCCACAAAGAAGAGGTAACTGCGGGATGCCTGCTTGTCTTTTTTGGCTTTTATGTTCTCTTGCCGGGCTATTTCCAGCTCATTTTTCAGTCGCCCGCGGGCAGCTGCTGACCACTCGCTCCAAAGGACGACCACCTGGTAAGGCGTTAGTTTTTTCTCTTCCCATTCGCCCGCGTTGAGTGAAATGGTCAAGTGTTCATGCTACAAAGACGCGCTGAGGGAACGCTGGTCGAGGCAGTCCAGGTTGTACTGCCTGCGAGGCTGAATGGATCCAATGACTGGACGATGGAGAAGCTGACCGAGCTGATAAGGGTCTATGACCGGGACGAACGAGTCTTGGGCTACGACTTCCAAACGGCATCAGGCCAGACCTACTCGCACAGAGATTGCCTGTACTCACAGGACGGAGCCAAGCACCAGGTCTATTGTTCGATGATGTGTCCCGCATGAGATGGTCGCCACCTCTGGTGGTTCTTGGCAGGGCCACTCACGAGGTTTGACAGGACAATGAAGGCTCTTCCCGAGAAAATCCTGGACATCATTCAACAGCTTCCAGAAGGTGAGGTTCTGACACCTAGCAGATTCCTGCATCATGGTTCTCGCCATGCTGTGCAGCGAGGACTCTCTCGCCTGGTCGAAGGTGGAAAGCTGTTTCGCGTTGCTCGGGGCATTTATGTTGCCGCAGTCGAAACTCGGTTCGGCGTGCGCCCGCCGGCACCGGAGAAGGTTGTCCACTCGCTGGCTAATGCGCTGGGTGAAGTGCTGGTCGACCACGGGGCTCGTGCCGCGAATAAATTAGGGCTGAGCACACAGGTTCCAGTTCGCTATGTCTTTCTAACCGACGGACGCTCTAGGGAGCTTCAGGTAGGCAAGACCACCGTGTCGATTCGGTATGCGCCTCGATGGTTGATGGCTCTAGGCGCTACTGGAGCGGGGGAAGCCATTCGAGCATTGGATTGGATTGGCGAGGCAAGCGTGGGGTATGCCGTTTTCAAACTTCATAAACTACTACCCGAGAGCGAATGGGGTGATCTGGTGTCAGCTCACCGCTCGTTACCTATCTGGATGGCGAATGCAATCTGCGCTCAGTCGAGTTGCACCCACCCTGTCAAGTTGGGCTAGCGGTTTAGCTGTAGCCTACTTACCGCCAGATCGGCATCATCTGGAATGGGGCAATTCGATGTGAAAGCCCGTGAGGCCGGCGGCTGAGGTGCACCAGATGCGGCCTTTGTGAGCCTCAATGATGGATCGGGTGATGGCAAGTCCGAGCCCGGCGTTGCTCGGGCTTCCCTCCCGCCGAGCGGGGTCGACCCGGTAAAAGCGGTCGAAGAGCTTCTCTAAATGCTCTGAGCTAATTGTGTCCCCTGGGTTCTCGATGCTGAAGGTTGTGGAGTCCGCTGTCTCGCGGATCAAAACCGAAATTGTATGTCCCACCGGCGTGTAGCGCAGTGCATTGGACAGCAAGTTGGAAAGTGCACGATCAAGCATCAGCCGATCTCCCAGCACTTGGCCTGTGCCTGTGAGCGATAGTTCAATGCCATGTTCTTCGGCCAGAAGGTGGTAGTAGTCAAACAGCTTGAAGACTACGTCAGCCAGTTCGATCCTGGCCTGCTCGGGGATGATCAGGCCATTATCAGCCTTGGCCAAGAAAAGCATGTCATCAATCATCCGAGACATGCGCTTCAAGTCCTCCAGGTTGGAGTAGAGATTCTCTTCATAGGCATTGATATCGCGTTTCTTGCTCAGCACGACCTCGGTGTGGGTCATCAGGTTGCTAACGGGCGTGCGTAGCTCGTGGGCAATGTCGGCCGAAAAATTGGAGAGCCTAACGAAGGCATCCTCTAGCCGAGCCAACATCGCATTGAAGGATAGAACCAGTTGCTGAAGTTCCCGCGGCACTGGTTCGAGAGGGATTCGTTCCTGTAACGAGCGAGCGGACATCCCGGAGGCCACATGAGTGACTTGCCGCAGAGGCCTAAGGCCGCTGCGAGCAACCACCCAGCCGAGCGCGGCACTGAACAGGGCACTGATGACCAATCCAATCCAGAACCATCGTTGCAGCGTGTCGAAAAAGTGTGTGTGATTGGTGACGTCAAGAATCAGCAAAGCTGTGAGCGGCTCAGCCTGATCGGCTACCGAGATTTGCGCCGTCATGCCGCGGTACATGTGTTGGCCGTTCTGCCACTCCCACATGCTCTGCTCATTTTCACGTCTGAAACGCTCTGGTACTTCGACTGCTCTGGGGTCGGAGAACAGTACAGAACCGTCACTGGCCAGGATAGTGGCCGCCAGATCCTGATGGGCTCCCAGCAAGGCTCGCAACTGCGGTAATTCTTCCGAAAGGCTCGCTTCACCGCGAGCATTGTTGAGGATATGTTTGGCGGATTCGAGTTTCTCCACCAGGGCCTGCCGATCCAGCATCTTGAAGTGGTGCTGGCTGAGCATATTGAAACTCAGCCCTGCTACCGTCAGGACTGCAACTACCGCGGACATGAACATCAGGCTCATGCGTGCTGTCAGCGAAAGGTGCTTCATATTCACTCCGGCGCATCCATCATGTATCCCATGCCGCGGGCGGTATGAATCAGCTTGAGATCGAAATCGTCATCGATTTTTGCGCGTAGCCGGCGTACCGCAACCTCAATGACATTGGTGTCGCTGTCGAAATTCATGTCCCAAACCTGAGAGGCAATCAGCGACTTCGGGAGCACCTCGCCGCGCCGGCGCAGTAGCAGTTCCAGCAGTGAAAACTCCTTCGCGGTCAGGTCAATTCTTTTCCCGCCACGGATCGCACGCCGCTTCATCAGATCGACTTCCAGATCGGCAATTTTCATCGTTGTTTGCGTGGGTGAGCCATTGCCTCTACGCAGCAGCGTTCTGACCCTGGCCAGAAGTTCTGAAAAAGCAAATGGCTTGATTAGGTAGTCGTCCGCACCTAGCTCCAACCCTTTAACGCGGTCCTCCACACCATCGCGTGCCGTCAAGAACAATACGGGAACGTCTTTTCCTGCGGCGCGCACCATGCGCAGCACTTCCCACCCGTCCAGCCCAGGCATCATAACATCCAGGATCAGGAGGTCATAGGACTCACTCAGCGCGTGCTGTAGAGCATCTGTACCGGTCATAACCCGATCGACATTGAAGCCCGCTTCACTCAGGCCTTGCTGCAGGTATGCACCGGTTTTGGGTTCATCTTCAGCTACCAGTAGTTTCATGCGAGCAGACTCCAAAAATCGGGTGGCCTGAGTTTGCAGGCAAACCGCGGCCCCAACCAGAAGCTTACGAAAATGTAATTCTGACTTCAGGTCTCTGACAGGGTGGCTTGTCTAGGGTGCAAGCATGAGCATTAGGTTGTGCTCTCGGCCCTCGACAGACCAAAAGCAGAGGTGCCGGCCATAGTTTGCACTGATGGAGACTGCCCTATGAAATCGCTGAAACCTTTGCTTCTGGTTGGTTCGCTACTGCTGTCTTCTATGGCTTGGGCCGAAGGGGGCAGCGACCGTGTATTCGAGCGCATCCAGCAGATGCGCGACAAAGCAGAAGCCGTGCTGATCCAGGCGGAGAAGGCCCCGGTCGGCGAGCGGCATGTGCACATGAAGGAGCATATGAACATGCTCGAAGAGATCATGAGCCAGCTGCACAACGAACATCCCGCGCCAGACATGTCAGCCGAAGAGCATCTAGCCTGGATGGAAAAGCATGACAAGCTGGTAGACGACGTGCTGGGTCAAATGATTCGAGAGCACAAGCTGATGATGGCCGACAAGGAATGCCATCAGTAAAGATTTCCCCCATCTTCCAGGCCTTTCGTGATTGCTCCTTTGGCCTAGCGGCGCCTTTATGGCGCCGTGCTTTTTCCCAGCTGACGCAATTGTAGTTTTGGGGTCAGCGGCCTGGCAGCAAGCGGGGAATAGCATGAGATTTCCAGCATCCATCGCGAGGTCTCACCATGAAACGCATACCCCTTAAGCTGCTGATCAGCACTCTGTTCATCAGCACCACTTTTCCGGCATTTGCCGAGGCCGGCGGCAGTAGCAATGGCATTGGGCAGCAGGCCCAGGCGACGCCAGCGACTCGTACCATCTTGGTAAAGATGGACGACATCAACTACAGCCAGAAAACGATCGATGTGAAGCCAGGTGAAACCGTGCGCTTCGTTCTGAAGAACGAGGGCGCGTTGATGCACGAGTTCAACATCGGGCAGGCAGCGTCCCAGCTGGAGCACCAGCGCAAGATGGCGTCCTTGTTCAAGGACGGCACACTGACCCCGACCGGCATGGCCGAGCGCATTGTCTGGCATGAGCGTTATGGCACGGGAGACTCCAACCCTCCAGGCTATCCGAAAGTCATCAAAGCCAAGCATGACGACCCGAACGCGGTTCTCGTCGAGCCCGGCACAACCAAAGAGTTCGTGTGGACCTTCCCTAAGGCGGGCAGTTTGAGCTTCGCCTGTACATTGCCTGGGCATTACCAGGCGGGGATGGTCGGTGAGTTTGCTCTGCGTTAGTCCGGCACCGGTGCTACCCGTTGGCCGCGAGCTGGGTAGCACCGATTTGACGAACCTTACTGCGATGTAGTTTTCACGTCAGCGTACCGCCAGCTGCACCTCATTAGCATCGGGACTCATCCCTCCTCAACACCTCAGAGGCACACCATGAAACTCAGACCCGCTTTCATAATCACCACTCTTGGCTTGCTGCTCAGTGCTGCCAATGCGCTGGCCAGCCCGGGCCACAAGAAAGACAGTATTGGGCAACCGGGAGACGGTCAGGCAGTAGATCGCACCATCGAAGTCCGGATGGGGGACATCTTCTTCGAACCCAAAGCAATGGAGATCAAAGCAGGCGAGACAGTTCGCTTCGTCCTGAAAAATGACGGTGCACTGCTACACGAATTCAATCTTGGCAAAGCGGCATCCCATGCCGCGCACCAGAAAGAGATGGCCGCGATGTTTCAGAACGGCACGCTGTCCCCTACAGGTGTGCATGACATGAGCAATATGGGCCATGCCATGGGCGGCATGAAGATGGTCGGTATGGAACACGATGACCCCAACAGTGTTCTTGTCGGACCTGGAGCAAGCGAAGAGTTGATCTGGACCTTCTCCGCCGCCACCGAACTGGAGTTCGCCTGCAATATTCCAGGACATTATCAGTCGGGAATGGTCGGTAAGGTGACCGTACGCTGACGTTTATTGATACTCGCCAACTCCGTCCAGTCTGAGACACCTATACTGATCCGGCCGCCATTGAAACGAGGCTATTGTCGTGGACCATACCCATCACACCAGTACCACTGAGCCGCCTTTTTGGAAGAGCAAGATTGGCATTGCGCTGATCATGCTGGCCGTAATCGGCATCTTCTATGTAGCGCGTGAGCATTACGGTCATCTTTCGCAGGCCCTGCCGTACCTCATCCTGCTGCTATGCCCGCTGATGCATCTGTTTGGCCACAATCACGGCGGGCACTCCCACTCCAGCAGCACCGCTGTTTCCAAGGACGAAGAAAGGACATAGATCGCATGCAAAAGACCTCCTGCCATCATGACCAGGATCATTCACATAACTCGCACGCCCACTCCGAGAGCCAGCGCGACCCGGTGTGTGGCATGGAGGTGAAATCTGATAGCCCATACCGCGAGAGCGTTGAAGGGAAGACCTATCGCTTCTGCAGTGCCAAATGCCTGCAGAAGTTTCAAATTGATCCCCACTCGTACATGGGCCACTCGTCTCATGAAGCACATCAGCATACGAGTCACCCTACGATATCGGCACCAGAAGGAGCCGCATATACCTGTCCGATGCATCCAGAGATTCGCCAACCGACCCCTGGCAACTGCCCGATCTGTGGCATGACGCTGGAGCCTGTCATCCCGGAGCTGGAAGAGGAGGAAAACCCGGAGCTGAAGGACTTCTCTCGGCGATTCTGGTGGACCCTACCGCTGACCGTCATCGTGACCGTGCTGGCGATGGCTGGCCATTCCTTGCAACTGTTTCATGGCACGACCCAGAACTGGGTCGAGCTGGCTCTGGCGACGCCCGTGACGCTATGGGGTGGCTGGGTGTTCTTCGCCCGCGGCATTGACTCCATCCGGCACCGCAGCCCCAACATGTGGACGCTGATCGGATTGGGAACTGCAGCTGCCTACCTCTACAGCGTGGCCGCTACCTTGGTTCCGCAGTCGTTTCCGGCGGCCTTTGTCCAGGACGGACGTATCGGCGTCTATTTTGAAGCAGCCGCGGTGATTATCTCACTCACGCTGTTGGGCCAAATGCTCGAACTAAAGGCCCGCTCGCAGACGTCCGCAGCTATCAAATCGCTGCTGGGACTGGCACCAAAGACAGCGCGGCGCATCATGCCCGATGGAGTAGAAGAGGACATTCCTCTAACCCATGTCCATCAGGGCGATCATCTGCGTGTCCGGCCAGGCGAGAAGGTTCCTGTAGATGGCACTGTGCTGGAGGGTGAGAGCGCAGTCGACGAATCGATGCTTACTGGAGAACCGTTACCCGTGACCAAACGGGCAGGGGATGCCCTTATCGGTGCCACCCTAAACACCCACGGCAGCCTAGTTATGGAGGCGCAGAAAGTCGGTGCCGAAACCATGCTGTCGCAGATCGTGCTGATGGTGGCCAAGGCCCAGCGCTCTAAGGCACCCATGCAGCGTATGGCCGATGCCGTTGCGGGGTATTTCGTGGTCGGGGTGATCCTGATCGCGATTCTGACCTTCTTCGGCTGGGGGCTGTTCGGGCCGGAATCTGGCTGGGTATTTGGCCTGATCAATGCGGTGGCGGTGCTGATCATTGCGTGTCCCTGCGCCCTGGGTCTGGCAACCCCGATGTCCGTCATGGTTGCGACTGGCAAGGCCGCTAGCAGCGGTGTGTTGTTCCGCGATGCCAGCGCCATCGAAAATCTATGCAAGATCGACACGCTCATCGTCGACAAGACCGGAACCCTGACTGAGGGGTGCCCCGTATTCCATAGTGCGGAAGGGACAGGCGGTTACGACTCCAATGAAGTGCTGCGCCTGGCTGCCAGTCTCGACCAGGGTAGTGAGCACCCGCTGGCTCATGCCATCGTCGATCATGCGCGGGGTCAAGGCATTGCACTGGTCAAGCCGGACACTTTCGAGTCGGGCTCGGGTATTGGCGTGCGCGGTCAGGTCGATGGCCATCAGCTGCAGCTCGGCAACACCGCACTGATGGACGAGGCGGGCGTCGATATTACCCCGCTGCGCAATCGCGCCGAGCAACTGCGTCTGGAAGGCATCAGCATCATCTATTTGGCCGTTGATGGTCGCCTGGCGGGACTCCTGGCCGTTTCCGATCCGATCAAGCCTACTTCTCAACAGGCTGTCTCCAAGCTTCAAAGCGAAGACGTAAAGGTCATCATGGCCACTGGTGATGGCCTCACCACAGCAAGAGCCGTGGCGAAGCAGCTCGGAATCGAGGAAGTGCATGGTGAGGTCAAACCGCAGGATAAGGAGAAACTGGTCGCCGATTTGCAGGGCTATGGCCGTCGTGTCGCCATGGCGGGTGACGGCATCAACGATGCGCCCGCCCTGGCCAGGTCTGACGTAGGTATCGCCATGGGCACCGGTACCGATGTGGCGATGAACAGCGCCCAAGTGACGCTGGTCAAGGGAGATCTGATGGGCATCCTGCGAGCGCGCACCCTGTCAGTGGCAACCGTGAAAAACATGAGGCAGAACCTCGCCTTTGCGTTCCTCTACAACGCGATGGGAATCCCGCTAGCAGCGGGGCTGCTGTACCCGCTGACGGGGCATCTTCTGTCGCCCTTGATTGCTGCGCTGGCGATGAGTGTCAGCTCGGCGTCGGTGGTCTTCAATGCTCTGAGGTTGAAATCAACGGACATCGGATAGGCTTCCATACCACCGACCAGGTGATTATTCAGAAGCGCATCTGACCGGAAAATGCCGTACGGTAGTTTCCGGTCCGACCTATCTGTCGCAACACATAGTGACGAGGTGACGTTCGATGGACTGTTGCCGCTGCGGGTAGGAGACTGGTCGTCGTTAACCCATGAGGACTCTCCGTGGCCCGCATTCGCAGACTGATTATCAGCAACTTCCGATCTATCCAGGCGCTCGACTGGGTGCCGGCCCCAGGAATTAACTGCCTCATAGGTCCTGGCGATAGTGGAAAGTCCAGCATTCTAGATGCGATTGACCTTTGCGTCGGTGCCCGCCGGGGCGGCACGTTCGGCGACATGGACTTCTTCGCTCTGAACGTCGAAACACCCATCACCATCAGTGTGACGCTTGGCGATTTGCAGGTATCGCTGATGGATATCGATGTTTACGGCGAGTTCTTGCGTGGATTCAATCCAGGAACGGGAGAAGTCGAAGACGAACCGCGAGCGGGGCTGGAGACCGTTATCACCTTGCTTCTGCAAGTTGGTGCCGATTTGGAACCTACCTGGACACTTTTTTCTGAGCGTGCGGAGCAGCAGCAACTCGAACGCACTCTTCCCTGGAAGGAACGAGCGGCACTAGCACCCGCCCGTATCGGCAGCTTTGCGAGTTCGAACTTGTCGTGGAGTCGTGGCTCAGTGCTCAATCGACTTACTGACGAGCGTGCAGAGCTAGGTGCCGAACTTGCGCGCGCCGCGAGGCAAGCAAGAGCGAACTTTGGCAATCAAGCCGTCGGACATCTAACTCAGACGCTTGAGGTGGTGCAACGCACGGCTCAGCATCTTGGGGTTTCGGTTGGAGCGATGCCACAAGCACTCCTTGACGCACATTCTGTGTCGATTGGCGAGGGTGCGATCGCGCTGCACAGCGACACAGGCATTCCCCTTCGCTCCCTTGGCACGGGCTCGTCGCGATTGCTAGTGGCAGGGTTGCAAAGAGCTGCAGCTAGCGCCGCGCCAATTGCTCTTGTCGATGAGGTGGAATATGGGCTTGAACCTCATCGGCTCATGCGATTCCTGGACTCCCTGGGCGCAAAGGACGCTGCCGCTCCGCTGCAGGTCTTCATGACGACTCACTCACCGGTCGCGCTGCGCGAATTGTCCGGCAGCCAGTTATTCGTTGTTCGGTCTGGGCCTCAACGCCACAGCGTTATGGCGGCAGGGGAGGCCAACGAAGTACAAAGTACCCTTCGGAAGGACCCAGAGGCATTCCTCGCCAAATCCATTATCGTTTGCGAGGGTGCCAGCGAGGTTGGCTTCGCGCGTGGCCTTGACCAATGGTGGGGCAGCCTGGCGCTACCTCATTCCTGGCTCATGGTGGCGCTTATGTGGACGCCGGCGGGGGAAGTCCCGATAACAGTCTTATCCGCGGAACGGCACTTCAGAACCTAGGCTATCGCGTGATGGTTTTTGTAGACGCCGACAAACCTTCGACCGCAGGGCTACCTGAAGCATTCTTGGCCGCAGGCGGACAAATTCTGACATGGCGACCAGGTCTCACTCTGGAGGACGAGATCTTCCGCCATCTCAGTGACCAAGCACTCGATGCACTTCTGGCGAAAGCCGAAACAATAGTGGGTGCAGAGCTGATGAATGCGCACATCCAGACGAAGTCCCAAGGACGTATGACACTACATGACATCAAAGCTGAAAGACTTATTCAGGGCTACTTGCCCGCGACGCGAGAGCTTTTGGGAGCTGCATCTCGTATCCGCAACAGCGGGTGGTTCAAGTCGTTGACAACCTATCAGGAGGTTGCAAGGGACATCGTCGGCCCGTCTCTACAGAACGCCGACCAGGGCTTCATGGCAGTCACGAATCAGCTCTGGACGTTTACAAGTGCCCCTTGAGATCGATCTTTTCGCTATCGAGCGTGGCTCCATAACAGCCCCCGCAGGTTGTGGAAAAACGCAATTGATTGCCGAGACGCTCATCGCGCATAGGCAGAGCAAACCCATACTCGTACTAACGCACACGAACGCAGGCGTTGCGGCCTTACGGGCACGCCTGAGACGAGCCGGCGTTCCTAACTCCGCATATCGAGTCTCCACCATTGATGGATTCTCGATGCGCCTCATCGCTAAGTTCCCAGCGCGAAGCGGCCATAACCCACAGATCTTACAGCTCCACCAGCCCAACACCGACTACCCTGCAATTCGGCACGCCGCCATGCTGTTACTGCAGGCAGGCCACCTTGCTCAGCCTCTCCGTGCCACTTACGCGCGCTTGCTTGTCGACGAATACCAGGACTGCAACGTCGTCCAGCACGCCATCGTGTCAGGTTTGGCCCAGGTGCTACCGACCTGCGTGCTCGGTGACCCAATGCAAGCCATCTTCGACTTTCGTGGCAATCGACTGGTGCATTGGGCGAATGAGGTGCAGCCCCTGTTCCCCGCGGCAGGAGAGCTGAGGATACCCTGGCGCTGGCGGCTGGCCGGAGCTGAGAACCTTGGGCAGTGGCTACTCGCCATACGGCAGCAACTTCAAGTTGGCCAGCCGGTGGATCTGCGCACGGCTCCGGCAGAAGTGCGCTGGGTGCAGCTCAACGCCGGGACCGAAGTCCAGCAGCGGCTGGTGGCCGCTAGAATTGAGTCACCCAACGCTCGGGGCAGCGTCCTCATCATCGGGGACTCCATCAACGTGCAAGGTCGCCATCAGCTCACGAGCCAGACACCCGGCGCCATGGCCGTCGAAGCCGTCGACCTAAGGGACCTCGTCAACTTCGCCAGGAACTTTAACCTGCAGGGTGCCAATGCTCTGGCACAACTTGCGGAATTTGCTTCAAGCGTGATGACGGGGGTAGGTGCAGCAAACCTGCGAACGCGTGTGGAGTCTCTGCGCACAGGACGTGCCCGAACGCCACCGACCCCAGCCGAGGCCGAGGCCGTCGCATTCGTCGGGGAGCCAACACCGCAGCGAGCACTCCTTGTGCTCAACGCCCTCGCCGAACAGCCGGGGGCACGGGTGTACCGACCGGAAGTTCTGCACTGCTGCCGGTCCGCTATGCAAGCTGTGGCGGGAGGTACAGCCGACTTTCTGAGTGCAGCCATTCAAGCGCGAGAACGCAATCGACACCTTGCCCGCCCCATCGCAAGACGCTCGGTAGGCAGCACATTACTTCTCAAGGGGCTCGAGGCGGATGTCTCGGTTGTTCTGCATCCTGAACTTATGACCGCTCAGAATCTGTATGTCGCCCTTACGAGGGGCGCAAGGCACGTAGTGGTGTGTTCATCGAACCCCATCCTGATGCCTGTGAACAACGGCTGAGCCTTACTGTTGCGTTTGCGCACTTGACCTTGCCATCGTGTCAAGGTCGATGCTGTCTGTGCGGTAACTTGAGCCGCGGACGAAATGAGGTGAGAGAGATGTTCAGCCTGAATGTTTCGGGTATGGGTTGTGGCAGTTGTGTCAGCAAAATCACGAAGGCCATCCAGACGCTGGATCAGGACGCACGCGTAGAGGTGGATCGGGCAGCCGGCAAGGTCACTGTAGAGAGCACAGAAAGTGCCGAATCGATCCGCGAGCTGATCCAGGAGCTTGGTTATGCGGCCCAGGTCAGCGCTTGAGCGCTGGCCTGCCGACCGACTAAATCTCCAGTTCTGAGAGCTCTTTCAGCCCGTGAATACTGGTGACCTCGTTAGTAATACCTTCATCCCCATCTCGGCCGCGAAGCCAGTTTGAGTGATCGCCTGGCTCGCGCATTTCCAGCGTGTCATAGGAGTAGCGCTTTCGCTTGAACAGGCTTTTCAATGCGGCGAACTCGTGGCTTTTCTCGTCTTCTATTCCGACGACTTTTCCTACAAGCGCCTCCCAATGACCGACGCCGTCGGCCAGCATCGCCTGGTAAGTCTCTGGGTCCAGCAAGGCTTGCTGTTTGAAATGAATGATGCGGTGTGTCATAGACGCGCTCGGGAGTGGCCAAAGAGAAGCCGCTAGCCTATAGGTTCCGGGTCATTCGTGAATAGTTGCCCTGAGCTTTAGCAAACCTTCGTTGACCCACAATTTCAACCAAGTTGCGGCCTGCAGGGGGGCTTGCTCTCCATGTGTTGCGCTCAATGACTCGCAGAGTTCGGCGAACGATCCACCCTCGACGAAAAACCGCAATGCTGACGCCTCTTCTGGCTCCAGGCTTCGGTAATGGCATACGAGGTTATGACGCCAGACCAGACAGTCTCGATTCCCGGCTGGTTGGGTGGCAACGGGAAGCAGATCCCCAGACTTGGCAGCCTTCCACAGCGCCAGGGTGTTGTACTGCAATCGCAGCCATCTGGCAGATGGAGTCAGGGAAACCCTGAATGAAACCCAGTCTTCAGCCGAAAACTCACTGATGGCCTGCAGTGAAAGCGCTTCGACATCCTGAGCATCGAAAGCCAGTGTAAAAGCCCACTCCAGCTCCGCGAGTTCGCGCATCGGTGAAAGTTGAGGTTCCGCAATGTAGCTGCGAATGAACTCGGGCAGCTTTTCACCCAGCCAGCGAATGCTGAAATGCCGCGGTGGCCAGGCGGCGATATAGGCCAGTGCGAGTTGCTCGAACGACTGTTCTCCCAGCCATTGCTGCAGCGCCGGGAAATCCTCGCGCAGCACCGCCAGCAGGCGCGAGCGATAGGCGTTATGGTAGATCCGCAGGCCTTCGAGGGCACTCAGCGCAGTGCAACCCCGGACTTGCTCCAAAAGCTCGTTGGAGGGCAGGGCACCATCTGTCAGGTAAGTTTCAAATGCAGTCTGTAAGGCGCTTAGGCTCAAAGGGTTGCCCTCGATATCACGCCATTGGCGATAGCTCGGGCATGCTCCAACTCGGATAACAGATCCTCGAACGGTGGAAAATGATCATCCCGCTCGATCAACGTCGACGTTGGACCCAAGTAGCTCAAAGTCTTGCTGTAGAGCGCCCAAACCGGGTCAGCGATGGGCTGGTCGTGGGTGTCGATGAGGTATTGCCCGTAATCGCTATGCCCGGCCAGGTGAATTTGACGAATCCGCTCGTGCGGCAATTCCAAGATGAACTGCCATGGGTCGAAATCCTGATTTCGTGCGCTGACGTAGACGTTGTTCACGTCAAGGAGCAATTCGCAACCGGTCAGGAAACTCAGTTCCGAGAGAAACTGCGATTCGCTCATGCTGGACGTCTTCCACTGCACGTAAGAAGAAACGTTCTCCAGCACAATGGGACGTTCCAGAACATCCTGCACTAGACGCACCCGCGCGGCGACATGCAGCAGGCTTTCTTGGGTAAACGGCAGCGGCAGCAGGTCGTGGAGTTGATGGGCGTTGCCGCGACTCCAGCACAAGTGGTCGGAAACCCACTGGGGCTGTACCCGGTCCGCCAGTTGCTTGAGCTGTCGTAGGTAGCCCATGTCCAGGTTATGCGAACCGCCGATCGACAGCGATACTCCGTGCATCACCAACGGGTATTGCTCGCCAATCGCATCGAGAAAGTAGAGGGCCTTGCCACCGCCCACCAGGTAATTCTCGGAAATGATCTCAAACCAGTCGACCGCAGGTCGCTGTTCAAGAATCTGCTGGTAATACTCACTGCGAAGGCCAAGACCGAAACCCAGTGTTTTGCGCTTACTCATTCAAGACTCCAGCAGGGGAGTGGCAGGCACTCCCCGCAACGGCATTATTCGCTGGTCTTGCCACCGGCCTCATCGCACTTGGCCTGAGTCATCAGCTTGAAACCCTGGCCTTTACATTCTCCCTGGCCTTTGCAGGCATTTTTGGCGGTCATGCAGTCGTTCTGGCCCTTGCAACCGTTGACGCCGAAGCACTTCACTTCAGCTGCTTTGGTGTCCTGGGCGGCCTGGACAGGCAGGGTAGCAAACAGGCTGGCGGCCACGAGAGCCAGAGCGGCACCGGTAGCGACGTTGGATTTATTCGACATAGTGACAATCTCTCTTAATTGTTGGTGGTCTTATCCGCGGGTGCGAATGACCCTGAGTAGCTTAGGCATCGCTGCCGAGCATGCCCTCTCAAGAAATTCGCAAGGCTTTATGAGGGCATGAAAGACAGTGCCGAGCCTTCTGGATGGGCTACAAGAAAGAAATAGCAACCTGACAGAACTGTAATGTTCGGCTCAGGTTGCTGACAGGCCCTCTTAGGGATGCTCCGATCAACTTGTCGTGCAGCCGCGGCAAGTTGCAATTTTCCAGGCACCTACAGCGTCATTGGACGAAAAGTGACCGAAAAATCATGTACGGAGAGCTTTTTCGACCGGTTCTCCGTGTT
>NZ_LQXW01000025.1:0-62277 GCF_001586765.1 Pseudomonas sp. ABFPK
TCGCTACGGGCCTGCTCCCGGGAGTACGCGCTGCAGGCCCCATCCATGGGGCCTCAGCGCTTGACGGGCATCCATGCCCGTCACCTCCCTCCGCAGTCCCTTCGCTCGGCCTCCTGAAGTCGCAATCTGCGGCGCCTGGACTACCGCGCGCTTAAAAGCAAAAGCAACGGCAACGGCAACGGCAACGGCAACGGCAACGGCAACGTTGCAATTATTGGGCGAACGCACGCCCCAGACCACCCGGCACACCGCTGCTGTCAGTCTCCTGCCACGGTCCATCCGGGCTCAGCGACCAGCTCCAGCCGTTGTTGAAGCGGTAGTAGGTCCGCTGGCGGTAGAAGGTATTGGGTTTCTTCTCCAGCACATACACACCCAGCTTAGGGTCCCAATGGCTCGCCCCGCCAGGTGGCGGCGCGAAGCTGGCCGAGGTGCGAGGCATCGGCTTGGGCGTGGCCGCAGGCTTGCTCGGCGCGGGGGCCGGCTGTCTGTCCGGCAAGGGCTTGACCGCCGGCCCCGGCGGCGGCAGGCGCTCGATCGGTGGTTCGGGCTGCTCGTACGGCTCATGCACCGTACACGCAGACAAACCCAGGGCCAGGGTGATCAGGGTCAGGCGGACGATGCTGTGCATGGCATTGCTCTCTTACGGGTCGGGGCTGTCGATGGTCAGGTGCTGGATGGCCTGGGTGGCGCTGGGCAATGGCGTGCCCTGGCCAATCCACTCGCCATGGGTTGGCTGGCCAGCGCGTGATACACGTGCAACGAGTTGGACTTCGGCAAAGTCCGACAGTTTCATCTGCGGCATCATGGCGTCAGCATCGGACAGTTCCACCTCGATCGGCAACTGCGCCACGGTCACCCGCTTGGCCGCCAGCGGCATGGGTGGGCCATTGCTGGCGCGGGCGAAGATGAACACCGTGTCGTCAGGCTTGACCTTGTCCTTCAACGCCGCAGCAAGTTCCACGCGCACCTTCAAGCGAGCCGCCACGGGCGCCGCAGCCTGCCCCGGCGAACCGCCCAGGCGCTCGGCAGCGCGGTCGATACCACCCTGCAGCGCCGCACGCGAGGTATCACCTTCCGGCAGTTGCGCCAGCAGGCGCTTCCAGTAATCGATGGCTTCCTGGTAACGCTCGCCCTCGAAGGCAGCGATACCACGCAGGCCCAGGCTGGTCACTTCGTTGGGGTCGGCTTTCAGCGCCTCGTCAGTCAGCGCCTGCAGCTGCGGGCTCCATTTCTTGTCGGCGGCGAAGTACAGCGCCTGTGCCCATTGCCCGAGCAATTCGGGCTGGCGACCGGCCAGGGCCACGGCGCGCTCGAAGGTACGCGCGGCATCGGCGGGGCGCTGCTCGGCCATGTAGGCTCGGCCCAGGAAGTACACGGCCTCGGCCGAATCCGGCTGGGCCTGCACCACCCGTTCCAGGCGGGCAGTCATTTCTTCCATCGACTTGGGCGCTTCGGCAAACTCCTGGGTCAGCTCAACCTTGTCGGCCGCGCCGAAATGCAGGTACAGCCCCAATGCCAGCAGCGGCACCAGCAGCGCCGCCAGCAACGGCAGGGCCTTGCCCAAGTGGCCCTGACGAGGGGCCTCGGCACCTTCGGTATCCGCCAGCAGCTCACGGGCGGCCTCGTCACGACCCTTGGCCATTTGCGCCTCATCGAGCACGCCGGCGGCCTGCTGGGCAGCCAGTTCGGCGACGCGTTCCTGGTACAGGGCCACGTTCAGGGCGGTGCGGTCTTCTTCCTGCTGGCGGCCACGGCCACGCAGGATCGGGATCAGCAGGAAGCTGAGGGCAGCGAGCAGCAGCAGGCCCGCGCTAAGCCAGAATTCAATCATGGGTCTGTTCTTTTTCCAGCAATTTGGCGAGACGCTCGCGTTCTTCGGCGGACAACTCATTGGCGCCCTGCACGGCCGCACTGCGGCGCCGGCGCACGATCAGCGCCAGTACCACGAAACCACCGGCCAGCAAAATCCCCGGGCCGAACCACAGCAGCCAGGTACGCCCGCTGAGCGCCGGCTTGTAGCGCACGAAGTCGCCATAGCGGTCGACCATGAAGTCGACGATCTGCTGGTTGCTCTTGCCCTCGCCGAGCATGCGGAAGATTTCCCGACGCAGGTCGGCGGCAATCGGCGCGTTGGAATCGGCGATGTCCTGGTTCTGGCACTTGGGGCAGCGCAGCTCCTTGGTCAGCTGCTGGTAGCGCTCACGCTCGGCATCGTCGCGGAACTGGTAGGTGTCGATGGCCGCCTTGGCCACGCCTGCCAGGCTCAACCCCATGAAGAGCCCCAGCACGGCAGCTGCCAGCCCCCGCTTCATGGCCTGGCCTCGTCGACCAGGCCCTGGTACAGCGGCGCCAGCTGCTCACGCCAGACCGTGGCATCGACCACGCCCACGTGCTTGTAGCGGATGATGCCCTTGGCATCGATCAGGAAGGTTTCCGGCGCGCCATACACGCCCAGGTCCAGGCCCAGGCTGCCCTGCTCGTCACGAATGTCCAGCTGGTACGGGTTGTGGAACTCGGCCAGCCACTTCAGGGCCGCCGCATTGTCGTCCTTGTAGTTGACGCCGTGGATCACCACGCCCTGCTGGGCCAGCTGGTTCAGGTACGGGTGCTCGACCTTGCACGACGGGCACCAGGTGGCCCACACGTTGACCAGTGCCGGGCGGCCACGCAAGTCGGCCTCGGTCAGGTTACGGTCGCCCTGGGTCGAGGCCAGGGAAAACGCCGGGAACGGCTTGCCGATCATTGCCGAGGGCAGCTCGTCGGGCTTGAGGAACAGCCCTTTGTAGAGGAACACCGCCACCAGCAGGAATACCGCCAGAGGGACTACCATGATCCAACGCTTCATGCAGCTGCTCCAGACACGCCCAGGGCATCACGCACCCGGGTCTTGACCTTGACGCGATAGCGCCGGTCGAGGGCCGCCAGCAACCCGCCCAGGCCGGTCAGCAGACCGCCCAGCCAGATCCAGCGGACGTAAGGCTTGATATGCACGCGTACTGCCCAGGCGCCGTTCTCCAGCGGCTCGCCGAGGGCGACGTACAGGTCGCGGGTAAAGCCGGCGTCGATGCCGGCTTCGGTCATCATCGACTGCTGCACGGTGTACAGGCGCTTCTCCGGGTGCAGGGTGGTCACTTCACGGCCATCGCGACTGACCACCACGGTGCCCTTGTCGGAAATGAAGTTCGGCCCTTCGAAGTGCCGGGCCCCCTGGAACAGGAAGTGGTAACCGCCCAGTTCCACGCTCTCGCCCGGTGCCATGCGCAGGTCGCGTTCGGCGCTGTTGTTGCTCGACAGCACCACGCCCAGCGCGCACACCGCCAGGCCCACGTGCGCCAGCTGCATGCCCCAGTAGCTGCGGCCCAGGCCAGGCAGGCCCTTGAGCAGGCCTTTGTGGCGGGTCTTGTCGAGAATGTCGCGCAGCCCGCCAAGCACCACCCAGGCGGCCAGGGCGAAGGCGGTCAGGGTCGGCCAGTCGAAGTCGTCGACGATAAGGCCCGCCACCGGCGCAAGGATGGCGCTGCCGAGCAGCACCGGGGTCATCATGCTGGCCAACCATTTGCCTGGGGTGTCTTTCCAGCGAACCACCACGCCCACGCCCAGCACCACCATCAGCAGTGCCATCAGCGGCAGGAACAAGGCGTCGAAATACGGTGGGCCGACCGACAGCTTGGCACCGGTCAACGCATCGAGCACCAGCGGGTAGAGGGTGCCGAGCAGAATCATCGAGGCCGCCACTACCAGCACCAGGTTGTTGGCCAACAGCAGCGTCTCGCGCGACCACAGGGCAAAGCCGACCTGGCTCTTTACCACCGGTGCGCGCAGGGCGAACAGAGTGAGCGAACCACCGACCACGAACAGCAGGAAGATCAGGATGAAAATACCCCGCGACGGGTCGGCGGCAAACGCATGCACCGAGGTCAGGACACCGGAGCGCACCAGGAAGGTACCCAGCAGGCTCAGCGAGAACGCGGCAATCGCCAGCAGCACGGTCCAGCTCTTGAATACCCCGCGCTTTTCGGTCACCGCCAGCGAGTGGATCAGCGCCGTACCCACCAGCCAAGGCATGAACGAGGCGTTTTCCACCGGGTCCCAGAACCACCAGCCACCCCAGCCCAGTTCATAGTAGGCCCACCACGAACCCAGGGTAATGCCGACCCCGAGGAAGGCCCAGGCAACGATGGTCCAGGGCCGCGACCAGCGCGCCCAGGCGGCGTCCAGGCGGCCACCGAGCAAGGCGGCGATGGCGAAGGCGAAGGCCACCGAGAACCCGACGTAGCCCATGTACAGCATCGGCGGGTGGACGATCAGGCCAAAGTCCTGCAACAGCGGGTTGAGGTCGCGGCCATCGGTCGGCACTTGCGGCAGCAGGCGCTGGAACGGGTTGGAGGTGATGATCAGGAAGCTCAGGAAGCCCACGCTGATCATGCCCATTACCGCCAGCACGCGGGCCAGCATCACCTGCGGCAACTGCCGCGAGAACACCGATACGGCGAAGGTCCAGCCGCCGAGGATCAGCGCCCACAGCAACAGCGAACCTTCGTGCGCCCCCCACACGGCACTGAACTTGTAGTACCAGGGCAAGGCGCTGTTGGAGTTGCTGGCCACATAGGCGACCGAGAAGTTGTCGGTCATGAAGGCATGGGTCAGGCAGGCGAAGGCAAAGGCCAGGAAGGCGAACTGCCCCCAGGCCGCCGGCCGCGCCAGGCTCATCCACAGGCTGTCGCCACGCCAGGCGCCGAGCAGCGGCACGCTGGCCTGCACGGCAGCAAAGCAGATGGCCAGGATCATCGCCAGCTGGCCGAGTTCGGGGATCACCAGCGCCGCGTTCATGGCCTGGCCTCCCCGCCGCTGGCGGCCTGGCCGCTTTCCTTCAGGGCCTTGGTAACCTCGGGCGGCATGTACTTCTCGTCGTGCTTGGCCAGTACTTCATCGGCCACCACCACGCCATCGGCGTTGAGCTTGCCGAGGGCGACGATGCCCTGCCCTTCGCGGAACAGGTCGGGGAGGATGCCACGGTAGGTGATCGGCACCGACTTGTTGAAGTCAGTGACCACGAAACGCACGTCCAGCGAATCGGACGAACGCTGTACCGAACCTTTCTCGACCATGCCGCCGGCGCGGATGCGGGTGTCCAGCGGCGCTTCGCCGTTGGCGATCTGGGTCGGGGTGTAGAACAGGTTGATGTTTTGCTGCAATGCGCTCAAGGCAAAGCCGACGGCAACCCCGACGCCGACCAGCAGGCCGACGATGAGCAACAGGCGTTTCTTGCGCTGCGGATTCACTGGTTGTTCTCCCGGCGCAAACGGCGCGCCTCATCTTGCAGGTAGCGACGGCGGGCCAGCACGGGCGTGGCGACATTCAGCGCCAGCACGGCCAGGCAGATGCCATAGGCCGTCCACACGTACAGGCCATGGTGGCCCATGGCGAGAAAGTCACCGAAGGTGGCGAAACTCATTGTGCGGCCCTCCGCCCCAGGCTGTTCAATACTTCATCCTTGACCCAACTGGCGCGCGCTTCGCGCTTGAGTACTTCAAGGCGCATGCGCAGCAACAGCACCGCGCCAAAGAAGCAGTAGAAGCCCAGCGCCGTGCACAGCAGCGGCAACCACATTTCTGCGGGCATCGCCGGCTTTTCGGTGAGGGTGAAGGTGGCGCCCTGGTGCAGGGTGTTCCACCACTCCACCGAGTACTTGATGATCGGGATGTTCACCACGCCGACGATCGCCAGTACCGCACAGGCCTTGGCTGCACTGTCACGATTACTGATTGCCTGGCCCAGCGCAATAATGCCGAAGTACAGGAACAACAGGATGAGCATGGACGTCAGCCGGGCATCCCAGACCCACCAGCTTCCCCAGGTGGGCTTGCCCCAGATGGCCCCGGTGACCAGTGCCACGGCGGTCATCCAGGCACCAATGGGGGCCGCGCATTGCAAGGCGACGTCGGCCAGTTTCATCTTCCATACCAGCCCCACCACCCCGGCCACTGCCAGCAGCACGTAGCAGGACTGCGCCAGCATCGCCGCCGGTACGTGGATGTAGATGATGCGGAAGCTGTTGCCTTGCTGGTAGTCCTGGGGGGCGAAGGCCAGGCCCCAGGTGATGCCGACCAGCAGCAGGAGCACGGCAGCGCCGGCAAGCCACGGCAGCATGCGGCCGCTGATGGCATAGAACCATTTGGGGGAGCCCAGCTTGTGGAACCACGTCCAGCT
The DNA here is from genome assembly GCF_001586765.1 of Pseudomonas sp. ABFPK. Taxonomy (NCBI): domain Bacteria; kingdom Pseudomonadati; phylum Pseudomonadota; class Gammaproteobacteria; order Pseudomonadales; family Pseudomonadaceae; genus Pseudomonas; species Pseudomonas sp. ABFPK. The sequence goes on from NZ_LQXW01000025.1 coordinate 6,211, forward strand.
TATTTTCATCAGGGTACATCCAGGGTATTGGCCGGGCTTGAAAGCCCGGGACTCGTTATTCGCCGACGCTGATCTTCAGGCCGGCCGCTATCGCAAAGGGTGCCAGGGTCACGGCCAGGGCCGTCAGGCTGGCGAGCCAGAGCAGGTGGCCGGTTGCCGGCATATTCTGCAACGCCGCTTGCAACGCACCACTGCCCAGGATCAATACAGGGATATACAACGGCAGAATCAGCAATGCCAGCAGCAAACCGCCGCGTTTCAGACCGACTGTCAGCGCCGCGCCCACCGCGCCCAAAAGGCTCAGCACGGGCGTACCCAGCAGCAGCGAACCGAGCAGCACCGGCAGGCAATGGCTCGGCAGGCCCAGCATCAGCGCCAGCAGCGGCGCCAACAATACCAGCGCCAGCCCGGAAAAGATCCAGTGTGCCAGCACCTTGGCCAGCACCAGCAGCGCCAACGGGTGCGGCGACAGCACCCACTGTTCCAGCGAGCCGTCCTCGAAATCGCTGCGGAACAGGCCGTCCAGCGACAACAGCACCGCCAGCAGTGCCGCCACCCAGACCAAGCCTGGCGACAAGGTTTGCAACAATTGGCTTTCCGGGCCGACTGCCAGCGGGAACAGTGCAACCACGATGGCGAAGAACACCAACGGGTTGGCCAGCTCGGCCGGGCGGCGGAACAGCAGGCGCGCTTCGCGGCGCAACAACAGGATGAATACGCTCATGCCGCCCATTGCCCCAGGTTCAGTTCACGGTAACCGGAGGATTTGCGTTCCAGCGTGTGGTGGGTGGTCAGCACTACCGTGCCGCCCTGCTCGCAGTGGGCCGCCAGGTGCGCCTCGAGCTGCGCCACGCCCTGCTTGTCGAGGGCGGTGAAGGGTTCGTCGAGGATCCACAGCGGTGGGCTGGCCAGGTACAGCCGGGCCAGGGCCACGCGGCGCTGCTGGCCGGCAGACAGGGTGTGGCAGGGCACGTCTTCGAAACCACGCAGGCCGACGGCCGCCAGTGCCGCCCAGATCGCCTCGCGGCTGGCCGGCTGGTGCAGGGCGCACAGCCAGGTGAGGTTCTCCTCGGCGGTGAGCAGGTCCTTGATGCCGGCGGCGTGGCCGATCCACAACAGGATGCTGGCCAGGGCGTGGCGCTGTTCGGCCAGTGGCTTGCCGCCCAGCAGGATCTGCCCGGCCGTCGGCTGCATCAGGCCGGCCAGCAAGCGCAGCAGGCTGGTCTTGCCGCTGCCGTTGGGGCCGCTGATCTGCAGCATGTCGCCGGGCCGCAGCTCGAAAGCGAGGTGCTCGAACAGCAGGCGCCAGTCGCGCTCGCAGGCCAGGCCCGCGGCTTGGAGGTGAAGGGTCACGGTTTCGCCTTATCTTTGTAGGGCTAGAGGTCGGCGTCGCCTGCTTCGCGGGTAAACCCGCTCCCACAGGTTCAACGCAGGGTTTGAAAGCTGCGCAAACCCTTGTAGGAGCGGGTTCACCCGCGAAGCAGGCGACGCCGACCTCTAGCCCTGTATCTCAAGTCGCCCCCCTCGCTGCCGTTATACTGGCAACGACGGACGGTCGGCATTATTACACGCGCCGCCGCGCTGCCAAGAGGGCGGGTTCGACAGGTTGTATACAATCATGACTGAAATCAATAGTCTCGGCGCACAAACCGCAATCAACCCCCAGGCCATCAAGGCGGGCATGACCGGCGAACTGCTGCGCCTGACACAACCGCAACCCGGCTTGATGGCCCCCGGCGAGACCGCCCAGGCCGAAGTCATGTCGTTGCGCCAGGTGGGCCAGGACTTCCAGCTGGTGCTGCGGCTGATGCTGGCCAACGGCACCCAGACCCAGCTGCAAGCCAGCGCCAGCCAGCCCCTGCCCCAGGGTAGCCAGGTCACGGTCAGCCAGACCGAAAGCAACCGCCTGGCGATCATGCTGCAGCAGGCCAGCGCCAGCCAGGTCGCCACCCTCACCCGCCTGGACACCAGCAAAGTGCCGGTCGGCACCCTGCTGCAGGGCAAGGTCCTGACCAACCAGGCTCTGGCCCAGGCGCCCGGCCAGCCCGCCGTCTACCGGGCGCTGGTCAGCCTGCTCAACAGCGCCCAGGCCGGCGCTACCCTGAGCGTGGACAGCCCGCGACCGCTGGCCGTCGGCAGCCTGCTCAGCGCGCTGGTGCAGGGCGACCAGTCGTTGCGTTTCGTACCGCTCAGCGGCCGCCAGGACCAGCTCAGCATTGCCCAGCAGCTGCTGACCCAGCAAAACCGCCAGGCTTCGCTGCCCGGCCTGCTCAATGCCCTGCAACAGGTGGCCCGCGACCCGGGCGCCGATGGCGAATTGCGAGCCAGCGCCGAACGCCTGCTGGCGAGCCTGCCAGAAGCCCGGCAACTGGGTGATGCCAAGGCAGTGGCGCAGGCCCTGAACAACAGCGGTGCCTTTCTCGAAGCCAAACTGCTGGGCGGTTTCCCGGCCAGCGTCGCAGCCGACCTCAAGGCGCACTTGCTGCGGCTGATCACCCTCACGCCGGCAAGCGTACCCGGGGCGCCCAACCTGGCGCCCGCCAGCCTGGCCGTTACCATGCCGGCCCTGGCCCGCAGCGCGCTGGGCATGCTCGAACGGGTCAGCCCCAAGCCGCAGCCGGGCGCATTCCCGCTGCCGTCGCGCCTGCTCAAGGCCATGGAGGACGAAGGCGACCTGCAACAATTGCTGCGCCTGGCCGCCGCTGCTGTATCGCGCCTGCAAAGCCATGCCATGAGCAGTCTGCAACAAACCGGTACCCTGGAAAACGGCAACCTGCAGACCACCTGGCAAACCGAAGTGCCGATCCGTCACGGCCAGGAGTTCATACCGTTGCAGGTCAAGCTGCAACGCGAGGAAACGCCACAACAGCAGGCCGACCGCCAGCAGGAAGCAGCCGACCCGCTGCAAGCCCTGTGGCGTATCGAGCTGGCTTTCGACCTCTCGCCCCTTGGCCCGGTGCAAGTCCAGGCACAACTGAGCCAAGGCCGCCTGGGTGGCCAGCTTTGGGCGGAACGCGAGGCGACAGCCCGGCTGATCGACAGCCAGCTCGGCAGCTTGCGCGAACGCCTGTTGGCGCGGGGCCTGGATGTGGGTGATCTGGAATGCCATCCTGGTATCCCCCCACAAGGCCCGCGTACGCGGGTAGAACAACGTTGGGTGGATGAGAACGCATGACGCACCAACCTGCACGCCAGGCGATTGCCCTGTTCTACGACGGGCAGCAAGCCCCGACCCTCACCGCCAAGGGCGACGATGCGCTGGCCGAGGCCATCCTGGCATTGGCCCGCGAGCACGAAGTGCCGATCTACGAAAATGCCGAGCTGGTGCGTCTGCTGGCGCGCCTGGAGCTGGGAGACCAGATACCGGAGGCGCTGTACCTGACCATCGCCGAAATCATCGCCTTTGCCTGGCACCTGCGGGGCAAAGTGCCTGCGGGCTTCGATGACGAACCTGACGCCCCAGGGGCAACCCCACCGCTGCTCGGAAGGCTGCTGCCCGGTGGCGAAGGCGCCTGACCGCCACGGTATCCATGCAAATTGCCTTTTTGCGCCATATTGGTAACGTGCCGTTCAAGGTCAGGCGCTTGGCGATGTAAGGAATACTGTAATGCGTACCATCTGGTTCTTGCTGCTCCCGGGCACCCACATCCTTGATCTCGGTGGCCCGTTACAAATCATGGCGAGCCTCGAAGAACTCCAGCTGGCACCGGTCAACGTACGTTGCATAGCCGCCAGACAACAGGTCAGCAGTTTTCAGGGCGTGACACTGAGTGGCCTGCACCAGTTGCCTGACCGGCTGGCACCGCAGGACTTGCTGTTCGTGGTGGGCAACAAGCTCTCTGCGACACCCGCCGATACCGCGATATTGACCGCCACAGCCCGGTGGCTGGCGAAGGTGGTCAGGCAAACGCCGGATATAAAGCTGTGCTCCATATGCACCGGTGCGTTTCTGCTGGGCGAAGCTGGCTTGCTGGATGGCCGGCAATGCACCACGCACCATCGTTACGTCGACTTGCTTCGAACGCGCTACCCAGCAGCCAAGGTGCTGGAGAACCGCCTGTTCGTCGAGGATGATGGCGTGTTCACCTCGGCAGGCGTGTCCAGCGGTACCGACTTGGCGCTGCACATCGTCAGCCTGCAATTTGGCAAGGTAGTAGCCAACCAGGTGGCGCAGGAACTGGTCATCTACCGTCGCCGCGCCGGCGAAGATGTGCAACTGCGCGCGGCAGACCTGGCGCGCAACCACATCCACCCGTTGGTGCATGCAGCCCAGGACTACATGGATGCACACCTGGGTACCAACTTCAGCTTCGAACAACTGGCCAGCCAGTTCAATGTGAGCTACCGGCACCTGGCGCGGCTGTTTCGCGATAATACCGGCCAGACACTGCAGAACTACCTGCGCGCCCAACGCATCGACCTGGCCCGTGAGCTTTTGCGCGGCAGCCATCTCAACGTGGAACAGATCGCCGAGCGTTGCGGCTACGGCAGCAGCCATGCCTTTCGCCTGGCATGGCGCCAGGAAATGCCGCAGCCGCCACTGCAGTTTCGCCATGCTCTGGCTCACGAGGGCGCCTAGATCTTTGCGCTGCTACCGCTCGCTTATCGCAGTCGGGGCGAAGCTTTCGGTGAAGAACTCCACCACGGCCCGGCGCGAAGCGTCGCGCGCTGCCGGGTCAGGTGCCGAACGCCCCACGCCTCCCTGGCCACGGTGCAGGAACGGGTCCTGATACTCCTGTGCAGCCTCCAACCCATTGAAGCCGTGCTCTGCGCCGGGGTACACCAGCACCTGCGCCCGCGCCTGGTCTTCGCTGGGCAGGTTTGAAATCAGCGACGAACAGGCACGCGGGTCATCGTCGTACTGGTCGTTTTCGCCCACCAGCACCAGCAAGCGCGCCGGGGCCAGATGCTTGAAGGTATAACCTGGCACACGGTTGTAACCCCAACACACGGGGTAGAACGCGGCCATCGAGATGGGGCGTACGCCTGAGGCTTTCTCCAGTTCGTCGTTGATGGGAGCAGAGGCGGCGAGCATGGCCTGTACGCCCCCCCAGGAAAACCCGAGCACGCCCACGCGTTTGTCATCGACACCGGGTTGCTTGGCCAGGTAAGCCAGGGCGCCTGCCAGGTCCGGCAGGGTATCGTGCACACGTGGTGGCCGCCCTTGTGCACCGCCCGCAAGCCTGCGCGCGCCCCACATATCCAACTCCAGCGTAGCGATGCCGCGGGCATTGAGGTCGCCGCCATGCAACGGGCCGCGCGAATCCATGCCCGCCGAGCCATGCAGGATGATCACCGCCGGTACCGGGCCCGCACCGTTGGCCGGCAGCGACAACACAGCCGGAACCCGAATCGGTATCGCCTTGCCGGCGGATGGCAGTGGCTGACTATAGAAAGAGACAAGCCGTTTGCTGACAGTGGCAACGGTGCCGCTATCGGTGGCGGCGACCTCAGCCCGGGCCGCTGCGAACGGAAGCGCACAGCCAAGCACCAAGCTGATGGCCATTACTTTGAACATCTGGTTACCCCTGAACGTCATGAGCGGGTGTTGAACCTGCACCCGTTATCGAAAATTGGCGGCGCCTGGCATCAGCCGCACATCGTCATTAGTGCCAGGCCATCAACATGCCATTGGGTGAATGCCAACGGGTCGAGCATCGCCATACCTGTCATCACGCAACTCGCCAGCACAAAAGCCACGGCATAAAAACGCACCTCCTTCGCGCAGGCCGTGCCATACACCGCGATCAATGCAAGGATCTGCACCCCCACGGCGAACACACCGATGCCGAATCCTGAAGCAAGCAGTTCAGCCATTGAACACCGCGCTCCAGGCACGGCCGGCCGTCGCGGCCATGGACCTTTGCGAGGACACGGCCCGGAAGGCCTGTTGCAGGTCGGCCTTGATATCGTCAACACGCTCCAGGCCGACACACAACCTGATCAAACCATCCGTGATACCCGCCTGTTGGCGTGCCTGTGCGTCCAGCCGCCCGTGTGTGGTTGTGGCCGGATGCGTGACCATGCTGCGGGTGTCGCCGATGTTGGTACAGCGCGCCACACAACGCAGTTCGTCAATCCATTGCCAGGCTGCGGCCTGGCCCCCGACGATCTCGAAAGCCAATAGCCCGCCATGGCCGTCCTGCTGGCGGCACGCCAATGCATGCTGGGGGTGGTGTTCAAGGCCGGTGTAATGGACTGCAGTCACCAGGTCCTGATCCATAAGCCAGCGTGCCAGCTCAAAGGCGCTCTCCTGCGCCCGCATCATTCTGACTTCGAGGGTTTCCAGGCTTTTGAGCAGCAGCCAGGCGTTGAACGGGCTGCAAGAAATGCCCAAGGTACGCAGAACACCCCGCAACACCTGCAGGAGGCTTTGCGAACCGGTCACGACGCCCGCCAATGCACGCCCCTGGCCATCCATGTACTTGCCAGCGGAGTGGATGACCAGGTCCGCTCCCAGTGTGTGTGGCCGCTGAAAAACCGGGGTCAGCAAGGTGTTGTCCACCACCAGCAATGCCCCTTTTTCATGTGCCAGCATGCTTATGGCGCGGATATCACCGATTTTCAGCAGCGGATTGGAGGGCGACTCCAACACCACCAGGCGGGTCCTGCCGTCGATTGCTGACTTCCACTGCGCCAGGTCTGTCAAATCGACGAATCGGGCCTCGATCCCGAAGCGGGCCATGTAGTAGCTGAAGGCATTGACCGTAGTGCCGAACACGTCCCGGCTGCAGACGATGTTGTCGCCTTGCTGGAGAAAGGCGTGACAAAGCGCGGTGAAAGCGCCGATACCAGAAGCGAACGCCACTGCGCTTTCAGCGCGTTCGAGCGCTGCCACACGGTTTTCAAACGCTTGGACGGTCGGGTTGGTGAACCGGCTGTATACATTGCCTTGCTGCTGGCCGCTGAAGCGCTCGCATGCCTCTTTGGCTGAAGCGAAGGTATAGGCGGACGTCATGGCCAACGGTTCACAGAACACATCGGACAGGTCGCTGACCCGGTGAGCATGCAATGCCCTGGTTGCATTGAAATCAGTTGCGTTGAAATCATCCAGGCCAATCACGGTCGATTGCATGGTTATGCGCCTCCTTGTTTGCATTGAACAATGCGCAATTGATCGGTGGACTATTCAGGTTCGGCGAGTTGAGTGGCCAGGGTTTCGCTTGAAGGGCGAACTGCTACCAGCCACAAGGATGCCAGGGCAGCCACCGCCGTGGCCGTGGCCAGGCCGGCCAAGGTCAGCTGGTAGCTTTGATGCCGGTCGAAATCCAGTGCGCCCAGCTGCGTGGCTACCAAGGCGCCAAGTTGGTGTACCAGGAACAGCATCCCAAACACCTTGCCTTTGATTTCGGCGCCATACAGCGCGAAGCAGAAGGCAGACGTGAGCACCACCGTTCCGAGGTAACTGGCGCCAAACAGCACAGCGAACACGTACGTTCCGAGGGGCCCGGGCGTGGTCAGCAGCACGATGACCGCAGCGGTTCGCAGCAGGTAGAACATCATCAGCAACAGGCCCTTGTTGTAGCGGGTGGCCAACCAACCCGCCAGCAGGCCGCTGACCAGCTCCAGCACACCCAGCAGGCTCAGGCCGCTGGCCTGCACCGAACTGGGCAGCGCCTCACCCTGCCAGAACGACACCAGATGAACATCGATGAACGCCATGGTGGCACCACAACTGGCGAAACTGGGCGCCAGCACGAAGAAGCGCGGGTCACGCAGCAGAAACATCACCGGATGCCTGACCTTTGCCGCCTGCGGGTCGGGCTTCAGCGGCACGGTGCGGGATACCCAATACAGCGCCAGGCTCAAAGGCACCAGGAAGATCAGGCCAACCCAAGAGAACACCGACTGCCAGGGCACGCTCTGCTGCAGCATGATCCACAACGGCGACAGCACGATGAAGCCGATGGACGTGCCGTTGGTGACGAATGCGAAAGCGAAGGCCTTGAACCGTTCGGCGACCAGGCGATCGACCAGAATACCCATGGGTACATAGGTCATCGCCGCAAGGGCAAAGGCTCCAAGCAGGCCATACACCAGGGTGAACACCAGCAGGTGCGTGCCGGCGAAGGTCACGCCCAGCAGCACCACCCCGCCGCTGAGACTACCCAGGGCCACCGTGCTCAAGGGGCCAACCCGGTCGCTCAGCCACCCCACCACGGGCGACACCAGGCCAATGGTCAGGACGAACAGCGATCCTGCGGTGGCCAAGGCTGCGCGCCCCTCGCCAAAGTGCGAGGCCAGGTCGACGAAGTAGACTTGGTACAACCCTTTCAATGCGCTGGACAGAAACATCACCACGAAGCCGACTACCAGCACCGAGACGATCAAGGTAGAGCTGAATTTCTGTTTCATGGCCAATCCTTATCGTGTGGGCATTACACCGCCTCGGCTTGCGGAGCTCGGCAATAGGCCTGGTACATGTTTTCGTACATTGCGTAGAACAGCCGGCAGGTGTGGTCTACCGCCTGCAACGCCTCTTCCTGCATCTGCGCGGTGGTGCACAACTGCGAGACAAGGTCCAAGCCTTCATTGACGTGGCCCACGTCTTCCTTCTGGTGCACCGAGAAAAACAGCAGGTCCTGTTCGGTCAGGCCATAGGCTCGCCCCAGCAACACGTGCCGTGCATCTCCAGCGACGGTCTCGAGGTTCTGCCCCTCGCTGGCGATCATCACTGCTGCTGCACCAATGTGATAACGCGCCGGGTCCCGTACCGCCTGCAGGCGGAAATCGATCAACTCCCGAGTGGCTGGCAGCGGTTGCTCGGCATCACGCTCGGTATCGGTGATACCGAGCGCCCTCAGGAAGTTCTGCATGAGCACGACATGGTTATCGGTGCGCGAAAGCCGGCCGGTTTCTTCTTCGAAGCAATTGGTGATCAATGCCCGCTTGTGGGCGGGTAGCGGGCAATAAAAGAACAGGTGCTCGACATAAGTCAGGAAATACTTGGTGAGCTGGTAGCCTTGCAGCGCGACCTTGCGCAGCAGCGGCCGGTTGCCCTCAGGCGCAAGCAATTCCTCGAATATGGGGTGGGACAAGGTCAGATGGTGGTGCAGCTTCTGCTCCAACTGATCGCGAAAATCTGCAGTAGATAAGGCCATTGGGGCGTTCCTTGGTGAATGAGCAGTTGCCGTTGACGGGGATGACCGCAGGCGGGGTCAATGAAGGGCAATTCAGTGCAGGTTGAGTCGCAGCGCAAGGCTTTCCACGGTCTGGGCCATGTAATGGCCGCGATGCTTCACGCCATCGACCCGCGCGTAGTCGTCAAGCACGCCGTAGGTCTTAAACCCGAAGGATTGCCATAACCGGTGTGCACGAGTGCCCTCGCGCACATCCAGGGTCAACAGCTCGATACCTTGGGCCTGGCACAAGCGCACGACTTCGCAGAAAGCCCGTGCCACCAGGCCGGACCCGCGATAGGACGGATGCACCACGCCCTTGCTAAGGTCGGCAATATGCCGGCAGTTCGGCATGCTGCTGCGCGAAAGGATGACCAGGCATGCCGGCCCTGCCATTGCCTGGCCGAGCAGGACGTGGGTATCGCCGCCACGGATGCGCTCTTGCAGCGAGGCCGTGAATTCGACGCTCTGCCCGGCAGACATCTCGTGCTCGTAACCCAGAACACCGCCATCGCCAACCGTGCTGTTGATGAGTTGCATGATGGCTGGCGCGGTATCGCTGTCAGCCTGGCGCAACCACTGCAACTGTGGTTCGCCGGGGGCCAACTGCTTTGAAGAGAGGGTGTTCATTGCGTAAATCCCTTGTGCGTACAGGCAGGGATTTAAACGTTTAAGTACGACCCCGGGTAAGAAGGGAACCGGACAGGAAACGGAAGGATAGTGACATACATGCAAAATGCCATCAGCGACCGTGGCCAGGTGCGATGAGAACGGTCAGGTCCTGTACCGAAATATCTACCACCGTTTTCCCGCGCCCCTGTTTCAACCTTGCCGACCTCATCTCAGCGCAAGGTATACCCCCCATGCATTCGACCCGCATCAACGTGATGGGCACGCATTACGTTATAGACCACCTCGGCCATGTGCCTCGCCCCGATCGTGAAGCCAACCGCGCCATCCGCCAATGGCTTGCGCAGCAAGGCCATGACCTGGACCCGGACCAGCTCGACGTCGTTACCCTCCACTACTGTTCGGATGGCGCAGGTGGCCAGCTGGCCGCAATCAGCCAGCGCACCAGCCTGCCCCAGGCACTGCTGGGCAACTGGCAGGGCGAGTCGGCCAGTGACGTGTTCGGCAAGCTGCTGCAAGCACCATGGGCCGGTGCGTTACCCGCAGGTCCGATACGGTTGGTGGACACCCTCCCGGCCCCCGCCTTCAATCACTACGGGGCACCCTTCGAGGTATTCAACGGACTGTTCCGGCGCACTACCGCGCAACGCTACGACGCTTCCACCCATTTGCCGGTAAGCGCCGAAGCCTTCCAGCAGTTCATCAACAACCTGGACTTCCAGCAGCCTTTCAAGGCGGCGCTGGATGTCTACTGGCGTGACCATCTGCACAGTCACAGGCTGGCGCTGAAGCTCAACTTCATCGCAGCCTGCAACAGACAGGTCAGCGAGGGCAGCCTCAGCGAACCTGCACGGCAACTGGTCTGGCAAGCGGCCGGGCTGATGCCACGGCGCAACAGGCTGCGACGCAGCACGTTGAGCATCTACGGCTATGCAGCGACCGACCTGCTGTACCTAAACGACCCCGCCACCGACCTGACGGTGCTGTACGTACCTGGCAACAGCTCACCGTTGCTGACGTTCAGCAGCGAACGAGAATTGAAGGCCTGGGTCGGTGAACAATGCAAAGACCCGACCAGGCGCCAGGCCCTGAAACAGCACTTTCGCCTGGCAGATTGTCCGCAAGGCCTCGACTTCAGCGGCCTGGACACTGCCATGGAGGGGCTGGGCGCCTACCCTGAACGGCACCTGCTGCCGCCCGAACACGGCTATTTCAACGACGACGGCACCTGGCCGCCGCAGACCTATGTCAATTATCGACCAGCCAAGTACAACCCCAAAATCAAGGGCGACCTGTTCCAGGCACTGGCCGAGCGCCAGCGTCAGCGCAGCTACGACGATGCCGCGTTTCTGATCACGGCTGACAGCGAAGTCATCAAGGCCAGGTGGCGTGGCTACCTGGCCACTACGCTCAACCTGCTGGCGCCACTGTGCCTGGTAGTACCCGGCCTGGGGCCGCTGCTGGCCGTCGGCGGTATCGCCCAGCTTGGCCTGGGGCTCGACCAGGCAATCAACGGCAAGTCACTTCAGCAGCAGCAGGAAGGCATCGGCAACATCACCTGGGGCCTGTTCAACGCCTTGCCCCTGGCGGCAGGCGCTGCCGCAAGGGCCAAGGCGTTGTTCGAATTCAAGGTCGAAGGTTTCGCGCCGCCGACGCGGCTGAATGAACAGATCGGCTACCCCCTGAGCCCGCTCTCGCCACCGCGCTTCCCGGAGCCCGAGGGCGCAAGCTACTTCCATATCACCGACCCGATAGAGCCACTGGAGGACGCTGACCAGGCAGTTGCCGACGCCGTCATTCGTACACCCCAGTACGATGGTGAGCCAGACACCCTGGCAGCGAACATCGATGGCTACAACGCCAAGGTGATCTACGACATGGAGCGGGACGTATTCATTCGGGCCGAAGACCTGAACCAGGTCGACCCTGTCGGCTTCGTGGCGGTACCCGGCAGCCGGAACCTGCGCCCCGCGCCACAAGGGCGCGTGGTTACCCATGCGATGCGCAGTCGTACCCTGCGGGCGCTGGGCGTGGACCTGCCATTGCCGCTACAGGTGCCGGCCAGAGCGCCAGGCAGTTGGCCAATACCCAAGCACATCTCCTGCCTGTGGGTCGGTGACCAGATCATCGGCCCGGAGCTGCTGGCCAACTTGGGCCAGAACGCAGCGCGGTTGCAAGGTAGCGAATACAGCATGCGGTTGTTCCTTTCCAGCACTGCCCAGCAGGCCTATGCCGAAAACCTGGAGCTGCTGGCCAGTCATGCCCCGGGCTTGCAGGTGCTGCCCTTGGAAGAGCAGGCCTTCTTCAGGGCTTTCCGCCAAAGCAGGTACTACGCGCAGTACGACGCTGCCCTGGATGGCAACGGCGGCGTTGCCCGCAACTATGCATCGGCATGCGATGTGCTGCGCTACCCGATGCTGCACCACGAAGGTGGCCTGTACATGGATGTCGATGACACCTTGCTCGCGCCAGGCGAATACTCATTGATCATCGACGGCCAACCGGTAGGTGCCGCCGGTGAACCCATCGATCAGGTCGATTTGAGCACGGACGCCAATGGGCTGCTGCTGGTACCGCCCATGTCCAATGAAAAGATGGGCATGAACAGCCTCTACAACTCCAGCCTCATCGGCAGCCACCCCGGCAACCCCACCCTGGAGGCCATTTCCGAAGAGATGTACGCACGCTACCAGCTCAATCGCGACTTCTACGACAGCAAGCCCAGCCTGGCTGAAGACCCGGGGAATTTCTATGAGTATGCCAGCCGCCTGAGCTACCTCACCGGCCCTGCCCTGCTCAGCGACGTGGTCGATCGGCAACTGCCGAGCCTGCGCATCCTGCGCCAGCTCACCAATCTCTATGGGATGCCGCGCATCAATGCCTACCGGTTCGTCGATCTGCCACGCATGCGCGATTCGGTGCGTACACTCCTGCCTCTGAACCGCTTCGCCACTGTCGGTGGCAACCATTCCTGGAGCCGAACATGAACCCGCGCCAACCTGTGGTCGGCGCAGCCGGCCAAGACTACGTCAAGGCAATGCTGGGTTCCGTGCCTCGCCCTGACTGCAGTGCCAGTGCAGCCATCCGCGAATGGGCCAGCCAGCAGCGGCTGGACGTGGAACCCGACAACACGCTTGCAGTGACCTTGCATTGCAAATTCGTTCCCAAGCGGGGCTGGCTGGCCAAGATCGTCCAACAAATGAGCCTGACCGAAGCGCTGCTTGGCAACTGGCAGCAAAGCGGCTACTCCAAGGTTGCCGAGCAAACCGCGCAGCTGCTGCTAAGAGGCGGGACGGCCACCGTCGACCTGCTAGGTGTACTGCCAGAGCTTTCCCTGCCACACGGTCGAGCGCCCTGGGCCCAGGCCTTCAGCAATGGCCAGGTGACGATCGTCGATGAATTGCCAGGAAGTGGCCTGGACCACGACATCGATGTGCACACCGAATTCCATGGCCTTTTCCGCCAGACCGCACCCATGCGCTACGACGCCAGCACTTATGTGCAGTTCGACGCCACGACCTTCCAGTCCTTCATCTGGCAACTCGACTTCCAGGGTGTATTCAAACGCCAGCTCGATGACTTCTGGGCCCATGCCGCCAGCCAGTACAGCGTCAGCGCGTGCATCGCATTCCTCGCTGCCTGCAACAGGCAAGCATTGCGGGGCAAACTCAGTGAACAGGGGCGCAGCCTGGCGTGGCGGGCGGCAGGCGTGGAACGCTGGCACCACGGCGCCAACCTCAGTGACAACGGGGTAGAGGCCAGGCTGCTGAACATCAATGGCTACCCATCGAGCGACATCCTCTGCCTGAGCGATATGCGCAGCCGCCTGACCTTGCTGTACATACCGGGCAATGCGGCGCCGTTGCATGAGTTCGCCAACCCAGGTGCCATGCGTGCGTGGCTTGCCAGGCAGTGCCGCGACGCCGACAAACGGGCAGCCCTGCTTGCCCACTTCAGGGCCTGCGATATTCCGGACAGGATTGGCCGCTCGGGGTTGCGTCGGGTACTTCAGGGCATGGCCGATTTCCCGCCCCGCCAGATCATCCTGCCTGCAACCAGCGTGTATCGCCTGGCCAGGGTTTGGAACCCGCACACCCTGATCAACTACAAGGCAGACACCTCCAGCCCACGCATCGAATACAACCTGTTCGATGCATTGACGGTGGCACAACGTCAACGCAGCCAATCCGACGCCGACTTCCTGATCACGCGCGACAGTGAAGTGACCAAGGCCGCATGGCGCAGCTATTTCTACCTGACCATGAACCTGGCCACACCGTTTCTGCTGATGGTTCCCGGACTGCTACCCCTGGCTGCCGTGGCCGGGGTGGCCCAATTTACAGTGGGCCTGGACCAGGCGCTGCACGGCAAGAATGTGAACCAACAGCTCGAAGGCGCGGAGCAGGCCGTGTTCGGCCTGCTGAACGCAGCCCCTGGGCTGGCGCGCGGGGTCAAGGCGAGCAAGGCGCTGTTCGGCCAACGCCCCATTGGCTTCATCAAACCGGTGAGGCTCAATGGCCGCATAGGCTACCCGCTGAGCCCGGTCTCGCCGCCACGCTGGCCCGGGCCTGCGATGACACCCTATTTCCAGGACTTGGCAGTAGCGGGTGACCAAGTAGCCACCACCTTGCCCGGCGCAGACTCACACGTTGCCCGCTGCGTAACGCGGCGCAAGGCATTCGGCACAGGTGACGAACTGATCGGCGATGCGGGGAATGGCCCACACCCGCTGTACTACGACGCCCGACAGGACAGTTTCGTGCTCAAGTACCCCAACGGCACACGCGGCGCCCAGCACTATGTGGCCAGCGCCGATCCGCTGCAGCCCTCGATCAGCCGACTGCTGCCCAATACGGACCCGTTGCGGGAAATCAGCCCGGCATCGCGCTCGCGCACGCTGCGGGCACTGGGTATCGATCTGCAGCTGCCCATCGACCTCGATGCGCTGGGGACTGCACCAGGCATACCCGTCCCCAGGCAGGTATTTCACATCTGGCTGGGTGACAGGACGATCGCCGGTGATTACCTGGCCGCGCTCGACAACAACGTGCAGGCACTGCGCAACAGCGATTTCACGCTCAAACTCTACCTCTCCAACGCCAACCCTCAGGCATTCGAACGTAACATGACCCTGCTGCAGCCCCGCATCGACAGGGGATTGAAGGTTGCAGTACTGGAGCAGCAGACTTTCTATCATCAATTCGCGGCAAGTGAATACTTCGACCAGTACCAGGCTGCGCTGGAAGGAAATGGCGGTGTGGCCAGCAACTTCTCCTCGGCCTCCGATATTTTGCGCTACCGCATCCTGCATAGCGAAGGCGGCATCTACCTGGATATTGACGACCATCTGCTGGTCGAGCCGGACGCAACCGGGCAGTTACGGGCAAAGATCGACAGCGTACCGCTCACCACGCCCCTCGACGGGCTGCTGTTGAGGAGCCCGGTGTGCAATGCGCAATTGGGCATGTATACCAGCTACAACACCAGCATGATTGGTAGCCGCGCTGGTAATCCGGTGCTGAACGCCATTTCCGACGAGATCCTGGCGCGCTACCTCACCCCGGAGGGCCAGGCGTTCTACGAGGTCCCCAAACCTCCGCGACAGCATGCGGCGGCATTCCAGGCCTATACCGAAAGGCTCAACACGCTGACCGGGCCTGCGGTGCTCAACCATGTGATCGACCAACGTCTACCTGAGCTGTACACATTCAGGCAGGTGGCGGACCTGGCAAACATGCACACCCTGAACTACGACGCGCTGCTGGATGAAGCAGCACAACGGCGTGCAGAGCTGCGGTTGCTCCCCCTGGAAGAGGTCGCAATGGCCGGAAACGCTCAGGGTTACTGACGGCCGGACGGGCTTGCGCGGCCGCTGTGCCTGGGGCCGCACAAGATTCATGGCATTCAGTTGCCGCGATGCAGCTTGCTCATCAGCTCTGCCTCGGCCTGGGTCAGGCCGCAGCTTTCGGTCAGCTCCGCCACGCTGGCGCCCATGCCCACCAGCTTGGCCGCCTGGGTAAAGGTGACGTTGTGCGGGTCGCGCTGTTCCAGTTGCTGGATCTTGTCGGGCAGCGGCGCAACCGCCACGCGCAAGTCATGCAGCGCCTCGCCCATGCGCACGGTACCGTTCTGGTAATCATCCAGGCGCTTGGCCAGGTCCTTGATGCGCTGGTCACGCAGCGCGTCACCCGCTGCCTGCTGCGCAGCCAGCTCGCGCTGGCGCTTGCTGTAGTTGAGGAAAAACCACAGGCTCAGCGCCCAGACCAGCGCCAGGAAGATGACAGCAACCTCTAGGATCAACTCAGATGTTCTCCAGCTCGGACCACTCTTCCTCGGTCATCATCTTGTCCAGTTCGACCAGGATCAGCAGTTCGCCGTTCTTGTTGCACACGCCCTGGATGAATTTGGCCGACTCTTCGTTACCCACGTTCGGCGCGGTCTCGATCTCGGACTGGCGCAGGTAGACCACCTCGGCCACGCTGTCGACCAGGATACCGACCACTTGCTTGTCGGCCTCGATGATGACGATACGGGTGTTGTCGGTGACTTCAGTCGGCATAAGGCCAAAACGCTGGCGGGTGTCGATCACGGTCACCACGTTGCCGCGCAGGTTGATGATGCCCAGCACGTAGCTTGGTGCACCCGGCACCGGGGCGATCTCGGTGTAGCGCAACACTTCCTGCACCTGCATCACGTTGATGCCGTAGGACTCATTGTCCAGACGGAAGGTAACCCATTGCAGGATCGGATCTTCGGAACCTTGTGCAGACGACTTTTTCATTCCCCTACCCTCAAAATCCGCCACAGGCGGTGTGTTCGGTGTCATTTCTGTTTGGCGTGCATCTGCTTGACCGCACCACTGGCGATCAGCTCGGCCAGTGCAGCGACGTCGAGCAGCGCACACATGTGTTCAATAACCGTGCCGGCCAGCCACGGACGCTGGCCACGCTGGCTGCGCCACTTGATCTCGGACGGGTCCAGGCGCAGCGAGCGGCTGACCTGGTGTACGGCCAGCCCCCATTCATAGCCCTGCACGGAAATCACGTACTGCAGGCCCTGGCGGAAATCATCGCGGTAGCGATCGGGCATCACCCAGCGCGCGGTGTCCAGCACCTTCAGGTTGCCGGCCTGGCAGGTCAGAATGCCGAGAAACCAATCCGGCTGGCCGAATAGTGGTGTCAGTTCCTGGCCGGCCAGGGTGTAGATCGAGCCCAGGCACACCAGCGGCACCGCCAGGGTCAGGCCCGCCACGTCGAACAGCAGGCATTCGAACGGCTCGGCGGCCCAGGCCGGGCGGCCATCGACCGTGGCCGGGGGCACGGGTACCTGCGGCGCCGGCAGGTGTACGTCCACCAGCGGCACTGCCGGCTCCACGGTCTGCTCCTCGACCAGCACCGGGATGCTGGCCTCGGCCACCACCTCGCGCTCGACTACCGTCACTACCGGTGCCTCCACCGGCATCACCTGTGGCAGCACCGCCAGCCTGGGCTCGGCGAACGGCCGTGGTGCGGGGCTGACAGTTGCTTCGGCTGACGCCGGCCTGGCTTGCTGCAAGGCATCACGCGCCTGCTCTTCGCGCACCGCTTCGGCGAACTCGTCCGCCGCCGCTGGCGCCTCGAACAAGTCTTCGGCTTCGGTGGCGTCCTGCAGCAGGCCGTCGAGGTACGACTGCAGGGCCATCTGTGGCCGGGTACTGGTTTGCCGGGTCTGGGTCATCAGGCCACCTGCGCCGCAGTCTTGTAGGTCAGCAGGTGCTTGAGCAGCGCCCTGTAGGCAACCAGCCCGCGGCTCTTGCTGTCGAATTGCGAGGGCGTGACGCCCTTGCGGCTGGCATCGCGCAGGCGCGTATCCACCGGGATGTAGCCCTGCCACACATGCTGGCCGTAGGTGTCACGCAGCAGCTTGAGCGTGGCCAGCGAGGCCTGGGTGCGGCGGTCGAACAAGGTCGGCACGATCTGGTACGGCAGCGCCTGCTTGCGCGAGCGGTTGACCATGGCCAGGGTCCCGACCATGCGCTCCAGGCCCTTTACCGCGAGAAATTCGGTTTGCACCGGAATCACCAGCTGCTGGCTGGCTGCCAGGGCATTGACCATCAGCACACCGAGCAAGGGTGGGCTGTCGATCAGGGCATAGTCGAAATCCTGCCACAGCTGCGCCAGACTCTTGGCGATCACCAGGCCCAGGCCGTTCTGCCCCGGTGACTGGCGCTCCAGCACCGCCAGCGCGGTACTCGACGGCAACAGCGAGATGCGTTCGTCACTGGTAGGCAGCAGCAGTTGCCCGGGCAGGCCCTCGGGCACCGCGCCCTTGTGCAGGAACAGGTCGTAGCAGCTGTGCTCCAGGGCATCGGGGTTGTGCCCGAAATAGCTGGTCATCGAGCCGTGCGGGTCGAGGTCGACGACGACCACGCGCTTGCCGGCCTCGGCCAGCAGGCCGGCCAGGGCGATGGTAGTGGTGGTCTTGCCGACGCCACCTTTTTGATTGGCTACTGCCCAGACTCTCATCAAGCAAACTCTATCTATTGATTTGGCAGGGACACTGCTGGGGCAACTGTCTTGCTCAACATCGGAAAGCTGGCGCGATCCCTGTGGGAGCGGGCGCGCCCGCGAACACCGGCGCAGCCGGTGCCATTCACCGCATCGCCTGATTCGCGGGCTCGCCCGCTCCCACAGGGGACAGTACTGCCTTCAAATTTGTGTTCGTGGCAACGTCGGGGAATTGACGGATCACTGCCCCGCCACCGTTGCTGGCGTTGCCGGTGCACTTTGTGTGCCAGCCCGGCGCAATGCAGCATCCGGCGTGGCATTGGCACTGCCCGAGCCAGTCAGACTGCGGCGTACTTCGAGGTTGCGCGAAATCACCAGCACCACGCGGCGATTGCGCGCACGGCCTTCGGCAGTGTCGTTGCTGGCCACGGGCTGGTACTCGCCATAGCCGACCGAAGCCATGCGTGCCGGGTTGACACCTTCCATCGCCAGCAGGCGCACGATGCTTGCCGCCCGAGCCGAAGACAACTCCCAGTTGGTCGGGTACTGCGCAGTGCGGATCGGCAGGTTATCGGTAAAGCCTTCGACGTGCACCGGGTTGGCGAACGGCTTGAGAATGCCGGCCACTTTCTCGATGATCGCAAATGCCTTGTCGCTGGGCATGGCATCGCCGCTGCCGAACAGCAACGAGGAATTGAGCTCGATCTCGATCCACAGTTCATTGCCGCGCACAGTCATCTGGTCGCTCTTGATCAGGTCGCCAAAGGCATCGCGCACGTCATCGCTGATGGTTTTCAGCGGGTCGATACTGGTCGCCCCAAGGCCCGCATCGGTCTGCTCGCTGTCCTTCACCAACGGCTCGGCCGGGCGCACGCTCAGCGGCCTCTCTTCACCGATGGGGATCGGCTTCATGCTGCGCTCGGGGTCGTTGAACACCCCGAGCAAGGCCTGGGAAATGACCTTGTACTTGCCCTCGTTGATCGAGGAAATCGAATACATCACCACGAAAAAGGCGAACAGCAAGGTGATGAAGTCGGCGTAGGACACCAGCCAGCGTTCGTGGTTTTCGTGTTCCTCGGTATGACGACGGCGACGCATGGGTTACTCCATGAAGCCTTGCAGCTTCAGCTCGATCGAGCGCGGGTTCTCACCCTCGGCAATCGACAGCAGGCCCTCGAGCAGCATCTCGCGGTAGCGCGACTGGCGCATGACGATGGCCTTGAGCTTGCTGGCGATCGGCAGCAGCACCAGGTTGGCGCTGGCCACGCCGTAGATGGTCGCGACAAAGGCCACGGCAATGCCGTTGCCCAACTGCGACGGGTCGGCCAGGTTGCCCATCACGTGAATCAGGCCCATCACCGCACCGATGATGCCGATGGTTGGCGCGTAGCCGCCCATGCTCTCGAACACCTTGGCGGCTTGGATATCACGGCTTTCCTGGGTCAGGAAGTCGACTTCGAGGATGCTGCGGATGGCCTCCGGCTCGGCACCATCCACCAGCAACTGCAGGCCCTTGCGCGCATAAGGGTCAGGCTCGCTGTCGGCCACCCCTTCCAGGCCCAGCAGGCCTTCCTTGCGCGCGGTCAGGCTCCAGTTGACGACGCGGTCGATCCCGCCCGCCAGGTCTACCCGTGGCGGAAACAGGATCCAGCGCAGAATCTGCAAGGCACGCTTGAACGACGACAGCGGCGACTGCAGCAAGGCCGCCGCCAGGGTGCCGCCCAGCACGATCAGTGCCGCCGGGCCATTGATCAGGGCGCCGACATGGCCGCCTTCGAGGAAGTTGCCACCGACGATGGCGACAAACGCGAGGATCAGGCCGATCAGGCTGAGCACGTCCATCAGACGCACGCCTCCACCAGGTGCTTGCCGATTTCGTCCAGGCTGTACACCGCGTCGGCCAGGTTGGCCTTTACGATAGCCATGGGCATGCCATAAATCACGCAGCTGGCTTCATCCTGGGCCCAGACCGTGCTGCCGCCCTGCTTGAGCAGGCGCGCCCCTTCACGACCATCGGCACCCATGCCGGTAAGCACCACCGACAGCACCTTGTCGCCATACGACTTGGCCGCCGAGCCGAAGGTGATGTCCACGCACGGTTTGTAGTTCAGACGCTCGTCACCGGGCAGGATTTTCACCGCGCCACGGCCGTCGATCATCATCTGCTTGCCACCTGGGGCCAGCAGGGCCAGGCCCGGGCGCAGCATGTCGCCGTCCTCGGCTTCCTTGACGCTGATGCGGCACAGCTTGTCCAGGCGCTCGGCAAAGGCCTTGGTGAACGCCGCCGGCATGTGCTGGATCAGTACGATCGGCGCCGGGAAGTTGGTTGGCAGCTGGGTCAGCACCCGCTGCAGGGCGACCGGGCCGCCCGTGGAGGTACCGATGGCCACCAGTTTGTATGGCTTGCGCTTGGGTGCCGGCGAATGCGCTGGCGCCGCTGCCGGGGCCGCTGCACGGGCAGGCGCAGGCGTGCGCGCCGCTGCCGGGCTGGCGAAACTGCTGGCAGCTGCGTGACCGCTGCCTGCTGGCGCGGGTACGGGTGCGGCAACCGGCGCATGGCTGGCGTAGCTGCCAAAACGGCGGTTGCTGCGGGAAATGGTATGCACCTTCTCGCACAGCAGTTGTTTGACCTTGTCGGGGTTGCGCGAGATGTCCTCGAAGTTCTTCGGCAGGTAATCCACCGCACCGGCATCCAGCGCATCGAGGGTGACACGGGCGCCTTCATGGGTCAGCGACGAGAACATCAACACCGGCGTCGGGCAGCGCTGCATGATGTGCCGCACCGCGGTGATGCCGTCCATCATGGGCATTTCGTAGTCCATGGTGATGACATCGGGCTTCAGCGCCAGCGCCTGGTCGATTGCTTCCTTGCCGTTGGTCGCGGTACCCACTACCTGGATCGTCGGATCCGCCGAGAGGATTTCCGAGACGCGGCGGCGGAAGAAACCGGAATCATCCACCACCAGGACCTTGACTGCCATAAACACTCCATTAGGCGGCGCTACCCGCCAGGGTGCGCCACCGAAATCAAATACGCCGCGCGGCGTAACGCTTGAGCATGCTCGGTACGTCGAGAATCAACGCGATGCGACCGTCGCCGGTGATGGTGGCCCCGGACATGCCCGGGGTGCCCTGCAGCATCTTGCCCAGCGGCTTGATTACCACTTCTTCCTGGCCAACCAGTTGATCGACGACAAAGCCGATGCGCTGGGTGCCGACCGACAGGATCACCACGTGGCCCTCGTGCTGCTCTTCGTGCACCTGGCCCTGGACCAGCCAGCGCTTGAGGTAGAACAGCGGCAGCGCCTTGTCGCGTACGATCACCACTTCCTGGCCGTCGACCACGTTGGTGCGCGACAGGTCGAGGTGGAAAATCTCGTTGACGTTGACCAGCGGGAAGGCGAACGCCTGGTTGCCCAGCATCACCATCAGGGTGGGCATGATCGCCAGGGTCAGCGGCACCTTGATGACGATCTTCGAGCCCTGGCCCTTGGCCGAGAAGATGTTGATCGAGCCGTTGAGCTGGGAGATCTTGGTCTTCACCACGTCCATGCCCACACCGCGGCCGGACACGTCGGAAATCTCGGTCTTGGTCGAGAAGCCCGGGGCGAAGATCAGGTTGTAGCAGTCCGACTCGCTCAGGCGATCGGCGGCATCCTTGTCCATCAGGCCCTTTTCCACGGCCTTGGCGCGCAGGATGTTGGGGTCCATGCCCTTGCCGTCGTCGGAGATCGACAGCAGGATGTGGTCGCCTTCCTGCTCGGCCGACAGCACCACGCGGCCGGTGCGCGCCTTGCCGGAGGCTTCACGCTCTTCGGGCATTTCCACGCCATGGTCGACAGCGTTGCGCACCAGGTGCACCAACGGGTCGGCCAGGGCCTCGACCAGGTTCTTGTCGAGGTCGGTCTCTTCGCCGACCAGCTCCAGGTTGATTTCTTTCTTGAGCTGGCGGGCCAGGTCACGCACCAGGCGCGGGAAGCGGCCGAAGACTTTCTTGATCGGCTGCATGCGGGTTTTCATCACCGCGGTCTGCAGGTCGGCGGTGACCACGTCGAGGTTGGACACGGCCTTGGACATGGCCTCGTCACCGCTGTTAAGGCCCAGGCGCACCAGACGGTTACGCACCAGCACCAGCTCGCCGACCATGTTCATGATCTCGTCCAGGCGCGCGGTATCGACCCGCACGGTGGTTTCCGCTTCGCTGGCGCCATGCTTGTCGGCGGCCGGGGCCGGGGCGCGGGGTGCTGCGGCAGGTTTGCTGGCAGGCGCCGGCGCAGGAGCCGGGGCAGCTGCTGCTGGCTTGGCCACGGGCTGGCTGTCGGCCTTGGCCGCGGCCGGCGCTTGCACCTTGGTTGCAGCCGGGGCTTCGACAGCGGCCACGTCGCCGCCGAACTTGCCTTTGCCGTGCAACTGGTCCAGCAGCGCCTCGAACTCGTGCTCGCTGATTTCATCGCTGGCTGCACTGGTGTCAGTTGCAGCAGGCGCCGGCGCCTTGGCAGCGGGCAAGGCATCGGCCTGGAAGGTGCCCTTGCCATGCAACTGGTCCAGCAGCGATTCGAATTCGGCGTCGGTAATTTCGTCGCTGGCCACTTCCGGCGCGCTGGCAACTGGCTGCGCGGCAACTTCGGCGCTGAACTGGCCTTTGCCGTGCAACTGGTCGAGCAGCGACTCGAACTCGGCGTCGGTGATTTCGTCACCTTCACCGCTCACGGTCTCGCCCTGCATCTGCTCGTCGGCCGCAGCTTGCGCCTTGACCGCATCGAGCGAATCGAGCAGCTGTTCGAACTCGCTGTCGGTGATGTCCTGCTCCTCGGCAGGCGCTTCGGCAACCGGTGCCGGTGCCGCGGCGGCAGGCGCTTCAACGGCCCCGGCGCCCCCCGGCTCGGCCAGGCGCGACAGCGCCGCCAAAAGCTCGGGGGTAGCCGGGGTCACTTCGGCGCGCTCGCGCACCTGGCCAAACATGCTGTTGACCGTGTCCAGTGCCTCGAGCACCACATCCATCAGTTCCGCGTCGACCCGGCGCTCACCTTTGCGCAGAACGTCGAACACGTTCTCGGCGATATGGCAGCACTCCACCAGCTCGTTCAGCTGAAGGAAGCCGGCGCCCCCTTTTACAGTGTGGAAACCGCGAAAGATCGCATTGAGCAGGTCGGCATCGTCGGGCCGGCTTTCCAGCTCGACCAGTTGCTCGGACAGTTGCTCAAGAATTTCGCCGGCTTCTACCAGGAAATCCTGGAGGATTTCTTCATCGGCGCCGAAGCTCATCAAACGTGCTCCTTAAAAACCCAGGCTGGACAGCAGATCATCGACATCGTCCTGACCGGACACGACGTCTTCACGCTTATCGGCATGAATCTGCGGACCTTCACCCCGAGTCGGATGTTTTTCTCGATCTTTTTCTGCACGCAGTTGATCGTGGTCATGCTGGATGCCCGCAAAGCGGTCGACCTGGCTGGCCATCAGCACCAGTTTGAGCAGGTTGCTTTCCACCTCGGTGACCAACGTGGTGACGCGCTTGATCACCTGGCCGGTCAGGTCCTGATAGTCCTGGGCCAGCAGAATGTCGTTGAGGTGGCCGGCGACCTTGCGGTTACCTTCGGCGCTGTGCGTCAGGAAACTGTCGACGCGCTTGACCAGGTCACGGAACTCCGGCGCAGCCACTTCGCGGCGCATGAAACGCTGCCAGTCGGTGCTCAGTGCCTGGGCCTCGCTGGCCAGGTCGTTGAGCACCGGGGTGCTTTCCTCGACCAGGTCCATGGTGCGATTGGCCGCGCCCTCGGTGAGCCTGACCACGTACGACAGGCGCTCGGTGGCGTCGGTTATCTGCGACACCTCCTCGGCCTGCGGCATGGTCGGGTCGATCTGGAAACTGACAATGGCACTGTGCAGCTCGCGGGTCAGCTTGCCGACTTCCTGGTACAGGCCGCGGTCGCGGGTCTGGTTCAGCTCGTGAATCAGCTGCACCGCCTCGCCGAAACGGCCCCGCTCCAGGCTTTCGACCAGCTCCTGGGCATGCTTCTTCAGGGTCGATTCGAACTCGCCCAAAGACGTTTGTGATGAATCCATGGCGCGCCCCCTGACGTGACTCAGCCGTTGACGCGTTCGAAGATCTTCTCGATCTTTTCTTTGAGCACCTGGGCGGTGAACGGCTTGACCACGTAGCCATTGACGCCGGCCTGGGCCGCTTCGATGATCTGGTCGCGCTTGGCTTCGGCGGTCACCATCAGCACCGGCATGGTTTTCAGGCGATCGTGGGCACGCACCTTGCGCAGCAGGTCGATGCCGGACATGCCAGGCATGTTCCAGTCGGTCACCAGGAAGTCGTAGTGGCCGTTCTCCAGCATCGGCAGCGCCGTAGTGCCGTCATCGGCTTCTTCGGTGTTGGTGAAGCCCAGGTCACGCAACAGGTTCTTGATGATCCGCCGCATCGTCGAAAAGTCGTCAACGATGAGGATTTTCATGTCTTTGTTCAAGTAGACCTCCAAGCAGTCTCAAACGCGCTCGGCCCCGAGCGCGCATTCACAATTCGGTACAACGTAGAAAACGACTGCAACGACAGCGGGCTCAACGCGCCCGCCATTCCCCCAGGCGGCTGCGCAGGCGCGCGGCACACTGGCTGTGCAACTGGCTGACCCGCGACTCGCTGACCCCCAGCACCTCACCGATTTCCTTGAGGTTCAGCTCTTCGTCGTAGTACAGCGCCAGCACCAGGCGCTCACGCTCCGGCAGGTTGGAGATGGCCTCGGTCAGGGCGGCCTGGAAGCGCTCGTCCTCCAGGCCGCGCGCAGGTTCTACCTGGCCACTGGCGCCATCCTCATGCAGCCCTTCGTGCTCGCCGTCCTGCAACAGGTCGTCGAAGCTGAACAGGCGGCTGCCCAGGGTATCGTTCAAGATCCCGTAGTAATCATCGAGACTCAATTGGAGTTCGGCAGCAACTTCATGATCTTTAGCGTCACGGCCGGTTCTGGCTTCAACCGCACGCATCGCGTCGCTGACCATGCGGGTGTTGCGGTGCACCGAACGCGGTGCCCAATCGCCCTTGCGCACTTCGTCCAGCATGGCCCCGCGGATGCGGATGCCGGCGTAGGTTTCAAAGCTGGCGCCCTTGCTGGCGTCGTACTTGTTGGCCACTTCCAGCAGGCCGATCATGCCGGCCTGGATCAGGTCCTCGACCTGCACGTTGGCCGGCAGCCGCGCCAGCAGGTGGTAGGCGATGCGCTTGACCAGCGGGGCGTAGCGTTCGATCAGCTCGTACTGGGCGTCTTTCGACGCTCGGCTGTACATCTTGAAACCGCTGGCGTTCATAGCACTGGACCCGCGCTGGTGGGTTGCACCAGACGCTCGACAAAGAACTCCAGATGGCCACGCGGGTTGGCAGGCAGCGGCCAGCTGTCGACCTTCTGGGCTATCGCCTTGAAGGCCAGCGCGCATTTGGAGCGTGGGAAGGCTTCGTACACGGCACGCTGCTTCTGCACCGCCTTGCGCACGCACTCGTCATACGGCACGGCGCCCACGTACTGCAGGGCAACGTCGAGGAAGCGGTCGGTGACCTTGGTCAGCTTGGCGAACAGGTTGCGGCCTTCCTGCGGGCTCTGCGCCATGTTGGCCAGCACGCGGAAACGGTTCATGCCGTAGTCGCGATTGAGCAGCTTGATCAGGGCGTAGGCATCGGTGATCGAGGTGGGTTCATCGCATACCACCAGCAGCACTTCCTGGGCGGCGCGGACGAAGCTGACCACCGAATCACCGATACCGGCCGCGGTGTCGATCACCAGCACGTCGAGGTTGTCGCCGACTTCGCTGAACGCCTGGATCAGCCCGGCATGCTGGGCCGGGGCCAGGTGCACCATGCTCTGCGTGCCCGAGGCAGCCGGCACGATGCGCACTCCACCAGGGCCCTGCAACATCACGTCGCGCAGTTCGCAGCGCCCTTCGATGACATCGGCAAGGGTCCGCTTGGGGGTAAGGCCCAGCAGTACGTCGACATTGGCCAGGCCCAGGTCGGCGTCCAGCAGCATGACCCTGCGGCCAAGCTCGGCCAGCGCCAGGGACAGGTTCACTGAAACGTTAGTCTTGCCGACGCCACCTTTGCCACCGGTCACGGCGATCACCTGTACGGGATGCATGCTACCCATGCCTGTTCTTTACCTTGTCTCGCTGGGACTCAGGCCACACGTAGGGCAATTCTGCGTACCCTTTGGCATAGCTACCTTGCACACACTTCATCATCAACCCGCTCGCCGTGGGTTGTGATAGAGATCAGCGAACATGTCGGCCATGGCCTCTTCGCTGGGCTCGTCCTGCTGCTGCACATTGACCGCGCGGGATACCAACTGGTGCCCCCGAGGCAGGTGCAGGTCGTCAGGAATGCGCGGCCCGTCGGTCAGGTAGGCCACTGGCAGTTCATGACTGATGGCAAGGCTCAGCACGTCGCCAAGGCTCGCCGTTTCATCGAGTTTGGTCAGGATGCAACCAGCCAGGCCGCAGCGCTTGTAGCTGTGGTAGGCGGCGGTCAGCACCTGCTTCTGGCTGGTGGTGGCCAGCACCAGGTAGTTCTTCGCGGCAATGCCACGCCCGGCCAGGGTATCCAGTTGCATGCGCAGGGCCGGGTCGCTGGCCTGCAGGCCGGCGGTATCGATCAGCACCACGCGCTTGCGCAGCAGCGGCTCCAGCGCCGCAGCAAGCGACTGGCCCGGGTCGACGTAGGTCACCGGCACGTTGAGGATGCGGCCCAGGGTCTTGAGCTGCTCCTGGGCGCCAATGCGGAAGCTGTCCATGCTCACCAGCGCCAGGTTCTGCGCGCCGTACTTGAGCACGTAGCGGGCGGCCAGCTTGGCCAGGGTGGTGGTCTTGCCCATGCCGGCCGGGCCGACCATGGCAATCACCCCACCCTCTTCTATCGGCTCGACCTCGGGAATTTCGATCATCCGCGCCAGGTGCGCAAGCAACATGCGCCAGGCCTGGCGTGGCTCGTCGATCTCGGCAGTCAGGTCCAGCAGCTCACGGGCGATCGGCCCGGACAGGCCGATACGCTGCAGCCGGCGCCAGACGGTGGCCTGCTGCGGCTTGCTGCCCTGCAGCTGATTCCAGGCCAGCGAGCCGAGCTGCACTTCCAGCAGCTCGCGCAGGCCCGACAGCTCGGAGCGCATGGCATCGAACAGGCGCGGGTCGACCGGCGCCGACGCAGGCGCTGCAGCAGCCTCGGGAACATCGACATGCGGTTCGATCAACGGCTCGGCGGCTGTCAGCGACTGCCCGGCGAACAATTGGCGGTTGTTGTCGCTGCTGTCCTGGCGGTGGCCCAGCTCGGCCTGGGCAGTGGCGATGCGCGTATGCGTCTTGCGCAGCTCTTCTTCCAGTTCGGCGTTGGGCACACGTGGAGCCAGGGCGGACAGCTTGTAGTCCAGCGCGGCCGTCAGCTCGACACCGCCGGCGATGCGACGGTTGCCGATGATGGCGGCATCGGCGCCCAGCTCATCACGGACCAGCTTCATGGCCTGACGCATATCGGCGGCGAAAAATCGCTTAACTTGCATTATCCCCTACCTCAGCCGTTAGGGCCCACGGTGGCAACGATGGTGACTTGCTTGTTGTCCGGTATTTCCTGATACGCCAGAACATGCAAATTCGGTACAGCCAGACGACCGAAACGCGACAGCATGGCGCGGATCGGGCCGGCGACCAGGAGGATGGCCGGCTGGCCCTGCATTTCCTGGCGCTGGGCCGCCTCGATCAACGAACGCTGCAGCTTCTCGGCCATGCTCGGTTCCAGAAGAACACCGTCTTCCTGACCTTGCCCGGCCCTTTGCAGACTATTGAGCAAAATCTGTTCCAACCTTGGCTCCAGGGTAATCACTGGCAGCTCCGACTCAACGCCGACAATGCTTTGCACGATGGCGCGACACAATCCGACGCGCACCGCCGCCACCAGCGCGGCGGTATCTTGACTCTTGCCGGCGTTGTTAGCGATCGCCTCGGCGATACTGCGGATATCGCGTACGGGCACCTGCTCCGACAACAGCGCCTGCAGCACCTTGAGCAGGCCCGACAACGAAATGACACCCGGCACCAGCTCTTCTGCAAGTTTAGGCGATGCCTTGGCCAACACCTGCAGCAGTTGCTGGACCTCTTCATGGCCGATCAGCTCGTGGCAGTGCTTCTGCAGGATCTGGTTCAGGTGGGTGGCCACCACGGTACTGGCGTCGACCACGGTGTAGCCCAGCGACTGCGCCTGGGAGCGCTGGCCGACATCGATCCACACGGCTTCAAGGCCAAACGCCGGGTCACGCGCGGCAATGCCGTTGAGGGTACCGAACACCTGCCCCGGGTTGATTGCCAGTTCGCGATCCGGGTAGATCTCGGCTTCGGCCAGGATCACCCCCATCAGGGTCAGGCGATAGGCGCTGGGCTGCAGGTCAAGGTTGTCGCGGATGTGCACGGTGGGCATGAGGAAGCCCAGGTCCTGCGACAGCTTCTTGCGCACGCCCTTGATCCGCGCCAGCAACTGGCCACCCTGGTTGCGATCGACAAGCGGGATCAGCCGGTAGCCGACCTCCAGGCCAATCATGTCGATCGGCGTGACGTCGTCCCAGCCCAGCTCCTTGGTTTCCAGCGCGCGCTGTGGCGAGGGCAACAGGTCCTGCTGGCGCTGCGCCTCCTGCAGCGCCTGCGCCTTGGCCTTCTGCTGCTTCTTCCACACCAGGTAGGCGCCACCACCGGCCAGCAGGCCGAGGCTGAGGAAGGCCACGTGCGGCATGCCCGGCACCAGGCCCATGACGATCATCAGCGCGCCGGACACCGCCAGGGCCTTGGGCGAATCGAACATCTGCCGGTTGATCAGCTTGCCCATGTCCTCGGAGCCCGAAGCACGGGTAACCATGATCGCGGCAGCGGTGGACAGCAACAGTGATGGCAATTGCGCCACCAAACCGTCACCGATGGTCAGCAAGGCGTACACCTTGCCGGCATCGCCAAAGCTCATGCCGTGCTGCAGCATGCCGATCAGCATGCCGCCGATCAGGTTGATGAACAGGATCAGCAGGCCGGCGATGGCGTCACCGCGGACGAACTTGCTGGCACCGTCCATCGAACCGTAGAACTCGGCTTCCTGCGCCACTTCGGCACGACGGTGCTTGGCCTGGGCCTGGTCGATCAGGCCGGCGTTGAGGTCGGCGTCGATGGCCATCTGCTTGCCGGGCATGGCGTCGAGGGTGAAACGCGCGCTCACCTCCGAGATACGCCCGGCACCCTTGGTCACCACCACGAAGTTGATGATCATGAGGATGGCGAACACCACGGCACCGACCACGTAGTTACCGCCGATCACCACCTCGCCGAAGGCCTGGATCACCTTGCCGGCGGCGCCGTGGCCCTCCTGGCCATGCAGCATCACAACCCGGGTGGAGGCCACGTTCAGGGCCAGACGCAACAGCGTGGCCACCAGCAGGATGGTGGGGAATGCGGCGAAGTCGAGCGGGCGCAGGGCGTAGACGCAGACCAGCAGGACCACGATCGACAGGGCGATGTTGAAAGTGAAGAACACATCGAGCAGGAACGGCGGTATCGGCAACATCATCATTGCCAACATCACCAGCAGCAACAGCGGCACACCCAGGTTGCCCCGACCGAGCCCGGCCAGGTTGTTACGGGCGTTGCTGATTAACTGAGTGCGATCCACCGCGAGTCCTCTTGATGCAAAACTTTGACGCACAGGGGGCGCCTGGCGCTGGCTTTGCAAGAAGCCTTCCAACTTTGCTCGACGGGGGATTTATGTTGCCTGTTCCGGCCTCTTCGCGGGTGAACCCGCCCCCACAGGGACCGCACAGCCTTCAAGGCCCGCAGAGGACCTGTGGGAGCGGGTTCACCCGCGAAAGGGCCAGAAGCCCTGACACAAGGTCAACTGTCGCGGCGCAGGTCCGGTGGAATCGGCAGGTCGTCCTTCAGCGGCTCTGGCCGCTTGCCCTTGCCAGCCCGGTACTGGCGGATCTGGAACACATAGGCCAGCACCTGCGCCACCGCCAGGTAAAGCCCGGCAGGGATTTCCTGCTCGAGTTCGGTGGAGTAGTAGATCGCCCGCGCCAACGCCGGCGATTCGAGGATCTGGACCTTGTGCTCCACGCCGATCTCGCGAATCTTCAGGGCAATGAAATCCGTCCCTTTGGCCAGCAGCAACGGCGCCGCCCCGCCTTTCTCCGGGTCGTATTGCAAGGCCACCGCATAATGCGTCGGGTTGGTGATGATCACGTCAGCTTCGGGCACAGCCGCCATCATGCGCCGCTGCGAAGCCTCACGCTGCAGCTGGCGAATACGCTGCTTGACCTCGGGCTTGCCTTCGCTGTCCTTGTACTCGTCCTTGATTTCCTGCTTGGTCATCTTCAGCTTGTTGTGCGTCTGCCACAGCTGGAACGGCACGTCCGCCGCCGCAATCAACAGCAGCCCGGCCGACATCCACAACGCACTCCAGCCCACCACCTGCAGGCTATGGATGATTGCCTGCTCCAACGGCTCATTGGCGATGGCGAGCAGCGCCTGGCGGTCATTGACCAGCACCACTACCGCCACGACCAGAATCACGAAAAACTTGGCGAGTGCTTTCAATAGCTCGGTCAGGGCGTTCATCGAGAACATGCGCTTGATCCCCGACAAGGGATTCATGCGGCTGAATTTCGGCTGCAGCAGGCTGCCGGAAAACAGGAAACCGCCCAGGACTATCGGCGCGACGAAGGAAATCACGAACAACAGGATCAAGATCGGCTGCACCGCCCAGATGGCCATCTTGCCCGAGGCCAGCAGGAAGGCACCCATGGCGCGCTCATCGACGATGAAGTCGCGGGTCAGGCTGAAGTTCATGCGCATGATCGCCAGCAGCGTCTCGGCCAGGTGGCCGCCGAACGCCAGCAGGCCACCGGCACCGGCCAAGGTCACCGCCACCGTGTTCAGCTCCTTGGAACGCGCGATCTCGCCTTTCTCGCGGGCATCGCGCTTGCGCTTGTCGGTGGGTTCTTCTGTCTTGTCCTGACCGCTTTCGCTTTCCGCCATGCTCAGCGCGCCCTTGCCAGATCACGCAGCCATTGCAGCGCTTCGCTGGCCAATGCCTGATAATGGGAAAGTATGTCGGCCAGGCCGACCCAGAAAATGAACATGCCCATGACCAGGGTCAGCGGAAAACCGATGGAGAAAATGTTCAACTGCGGCGCGGCACGCGTCATCACGCCAAAAGCGATGTTCACCACCAGCAGCGCGGCGATAGCCGGCAGGATCAGCAGCAGGCCGGCACCGAACACCCAACCCAGGCGCCCCGCCAGTTCCCAGAACTGATTGACCACCAGCGCGTTGCCTACCGGCAAGGTGGTGAAGCTTTCGGTCAGTACCTCGAACGCCACCAGATGGCCGTTCATCAGCAGGAACAGCACACTCACCAGCATGGTCATGAACTGGCTGATCACCGTGACGTTGACGCCGTTGGCCGGGTCGACCATCGATGCGAAGGCCATGCCCATCTGCACCGCGACGATCTGGCCAGCGATCACGAAAGCCTGGAACAGCAACTGCAAGGACAACCCGAACAATGCCCCGACGATGATCTGCTCGGCACACAACAGCAGGCCACGCAGGCTCAACGGGTCGAACTCGGGCAAGGGCGGCAGGGCCGGGACAATCACCACGGTGATAGCCACCGCCACATACAGGCGCACCCGTGCCGGCAGCATGCGGGTGCCAAAGATCGGCATGGTCATCAATACTGCCGTCACCCTGAACAACGGCAGGATGAAGGTCGCGACCCAGGTGCCGATCTGCGTGTCGGTCAGCTCCAGCATCGGCGCGTCAACCGATCAGCTGAGGAATGTTGGTATAGAGACTGGTGAAGTACTCCATGAACTTCTGCACCAGCCACGGCCCGGCGATGATCAGCGTGACCAGCATCACAAGCAGGCGCGGCAGGAAACTCAAGGTCTGTTCGTTGATCTGGGTGGCGGCCTGGAACATGGCCACCACCAGGCCCACCAGCAGGCTGGGCACCACCAGTATGGCGACCATCAGGGTGGTCAGCCACAAGGCATCACGGAACAGATCGACAGCGACTTCAGGTGTCATCGGCGGCTCTCCTTGACGGCGTCAGACGCCGCCGAAACTGCTGGCCAGGGTACCCATGATCAGCGCCCAGCCATCGACCAGCACGAACAGCATGATCTTGAACGGCAGCGAGATGATCAGCGGCGACAGCATCATCATACCCATGGCCATCAGCACGCTGGCCACTACCATGTCGATGATCAGGAACGGGATGAAGATCATGAAACCGATCTGGAACGCGGTCTTCAGCTCGGATGTCACGAACGCCGGCACCAGGATCGTCAGCGGCACCTGGTCCGGGCCGGCGATGTCGGTACGTTTGGACAGGCGCATGAACAGGTCGAGGTCGCTTTGCCGGGTTTGTGCCAGCATGAAGTCCTTGAGCGGCCCTTGGGCCTTGTCGATGGCCTGCTGGGCGGTCATCTGCTCCTTCAGGTACGGCTGCAGGGCGTCCTGGTTCACCCGGTCGAACACCGGCGCCATGATGAACATGGTCAGGAACAGCGCCATGCCGGTCAGCAGCTGGTTCGACGGCGTCTGCTGCAGGCCCAGGGCCTGACGCAGGATCGAGAACACGATGATGATGCGGGTGAAGCTGGTCATCAGGATGACGAACGCCGGGATGAAGCTGAGCGCCGTCATGATCAGCAGAATCTGCAGGCTGACCGAATACTCCTGCTGCCCGTCCGCGGTATTGGACAGGGTAATGGCCGGGATCGACAGCGGGTCGGCACCCAGGGCCAGCGGCGCAGCCAGCAGCAGCGCCAGAGTCAACAACACACGCAGCGCGCCACTCATCACTTCTTGTCCTTAGGGTCCTTGCCCATCAGCTCCATCAGCCGCTGGGCAAACTCCGGCGTCGCCTGGCGGGCGTTTTCCGGCACTTCCACGGGTTCGGCCAGCACATGCAGGGCCTCGATGCTGCCAGGGGTATGGCCGATCAGGATCTGCTCCTTGCCCACCTGCACCAGCAGCAGCCGATCACGCGGGCCGATGGCCCGGCTGCCGACGATCTCGATCACCTGCCCGCCCTTTACCGCCGTGCTTTGCATGCGCCGCAGCAACCAGGCCAGGAAGAAGATCAGGCCGACCACCAGCAGCAGGCCGAAGACCATCTGCGCCAGCTGCCCACCGAGGCTGCCAGGCGCGGTTGCCGGGGTTGCCGCCGGTGTGGCCGCGGCCAGGCAAGCCTGGCTGGCGAGCAGCGCGGCAGCCGCCGCGATGGCGCGCATCGTGCCCTTCACTCAGCGCAGCTTCTTGATACGTTCGCTGGGGCTGATCACGTCGGTCAGGCGGATGCCGAACTTCTCGTTGACCACCACTACCTCGCCATGGGCGATCAGCGTGCCGTTGACCAGCACGTCGAGCGGCTCGCCGGCCAGGCGGTCGAGCTCGATCACCGAGCCCTGGTTGAGCTGCAGCAGGTTGCGGATGTTGATCTCGGTGCTGCCCACTTCCATGGAAATGTTCACCGGGATATCCAGGATCACGTCCAGGTTAGGGCCTTCGAGGCTGACGTTTTCGTTCGGCTTCGGCGAGCTGGCGAACTCCTCCATCGGCAGGCGGCCCGCGCCGCCGGTGCTGCTACCGGTGTCACCACCCAGCAGTGCATCGATATCGGCCTGGCCGGCTGCACCGGTTTCTTCCAGTGCCGCAGCCCATTCATCGGCCAGTGCCTGGTCCTCTGCGGAGGTGATCTCGTTTTCGTTAGCCATGGTTTCCTCGACAGGCATTCAATTCGTTATGTGCGACCGGCACGCCGTCAGCGGCGTTCGATCGGGTCGATGATCTGCAGCGCCAGGTTGCCCTTGTGCGAACCCAGGCGCGCCTTGAACGACGGCACACCGTTGGCACGCAGCACCAGGTGCTCGGGCAGCTCCACCGGGATCACGTCGCCAGGCTGCATATGCAGGATGTCGCGCAGCTTCAGCTGGCGCCGGGCTACGGTGGCGGTCAGCGGCACGGCCACGTCCAGCACATCCTCGCGCAGGGCCTTGACCCAGCGCTCGTCCTGGTCGTCCAGGTCGGACTGGAAACCGGCGTCGAGCATTTCCCGCACCGGCTCGATCATCGAGTACGGCATGGTCACGTGCAGGTCGCCGCCACCGCCGTCCAGCTCGATGTGGAAGGTGGACACCACCACCGCCTCGCTGGGGCCGACAATGTTGGCCATGGCCGGGTTGACCTCGGAGTTCATGTACTCGAAGGTGACCGGCATGATTGCCTGCCAGGCTTCCTTGAGATCGACGAAGCACTGGTCCAGCACCATGCGCACCACGCGCAACTCGGTGGGGGTGAACTCGCGGCCTTCGATCTTGGCGTGGCGGCCGTCGCCGCCGAAGAAGTTGTCCACCAGCTTGAACACCAGCTTGGCGTCGAGGATGAACAGCGAGGTACCGCGCAGCGGCTTGATCTTGACCAGGTTGAGGCTGGTCGGCACGTACAGCGAGTGCACGTATTCACCGAACTTCATCACCTGCACGCCACCCACCGCCACGTCGGCGGAGCGGCGCAGCAGGTTGAACATGCTGATACGGGTGTAACGGGCGAAGCGCTCGTTGATCATTTCCAGGGTCGGCATGCGACCCCGCACGATACGGTCCTGACTGGTCAGGTCGTAGCTTTTGATGCTGCCAGGCTCGGATGCACTCTCGGTCTGCACCAGCCCGTCGTCGACGCCATGCAACAGGGCATCGATTTCATCCTGGGACAGCAGGTCCTGTACGGCCATTGCGGACTCCTACTGCAATACGAAATTGGTGAACAGCAACTGGTCGACGACCGGCTTGCCGACTTCCTTCTGCGCCACTTCCTGGACCACTGCGGTGGCCTTCTGGCGCAGCATTTCCTGTCCCACCGGGCTACCGGCCAGGGTGTCGAAGCCTTGCCCGGAGAACATCATCACCAGGTTGTTGCGGATTACCGGCATGTGCACCTTGAGGGCGTCCAGATCAGCCTGGTTGCGCGCTTGCAGGGTGATGCTCACCTGCATGTAGCGCTGGCGACCGTTCTGGTTGAAGTTGACCACGAAGGCCGGGGCCAATGCTTCGTAGATAGCCGCTGGCTTGACGTTGCTGGCTGCAGGGTCGGCGGCCGGGGCTGGCTCGCTCTTGTGCATGATGAACCAGGTAGCGCCCACCGAAAGGCCGATCGCCAGCAACAGGCCCACTACTGCCAGCAGGATCAGCTTGAGTTTGCCTTTAGTGGCGGGGTCTTTGACTGCTTCGCTCTTCGCCATGCCAATAATCCGTCGTCCATCGGGGGTTCAAGGGAGGATGGCTTGGCTTGAGCAAGTGTTATGCCAGATTTTGCAGAAGGGAGATTTCAGCAGGGACAACCGTGCTGGCTTCTTCGCGGGTGAACCCGCTCCCACAGGACCTCCACAGGCTTCGAACCCTGCGCTGTGCTTGTGGGAGCGGGTTTACCCGCGAAGCGGCCAGTACAGGCAATCGGGATCTACGCGTAATAATCGACCGCACTGTCACCAACAACCACCTGCTGCTCCACAGGCCGGGCGCTATCGACTGCCTCGGCCCCGCCCTGCTCGGCCCGGCGCGCCGCAACCCCGGACAGGTTGCTGCCCTGCGCCTGACCCTGCTGCTGTTGCTGCTGCCCGCGCGACTGGTCGGCCACGTTGACATCCGGCTGTGCCAGCCCCTGCTGGGCGAACAGCTCGCGCAGGCGGTGCACCTGGCTGTCGAGGGCGTCACGCACGCCGGCGTGGCCGCTGATGAAGGTGACCTGGGTCGACTGGTCCGTCGCAACATTGACGCGAATGTCCAGGCGGCCCAGTTCAGCCGGTTCCAGCTGGATATCCGCCGACTTGAGGTTCTGGCTGGACAGGTACATGACCCGGTTGACCAGGCCCTCGGCCCAGGCGTTCTGGTTCATCGGCAGCGGTTGGTGCAATGGGCTGGCACTGGCCGGCACGGCATTGGCGGTCTTGGCCGTGGCGGCCTGGGTCAGGTTGGCCAGGCGGTTGGCGAAATCGTCTACGCGTGTATCGCTGCCAGCGCTCTTGGTGTCCTTCAGGCCATCTTCGAGCAAGGCAGCAAAGGCCTTGTCGCCGGGCTCGCCCGTTTCACCCTCGGCATTCTCGACCAGATTCGCCAAGGTATTGACGGCGGCCTGCCCCTCCTCGCCCTGAGCCTGCGAAGGATCCAGGGCATGCGCCGAGGTCGCTCCCTTGGCCTGGGCACTTTGCTCCAGCGCCAGGCGCAAGGTCGGCAGGTTGGCCAGAGGATCGGCGTCGGGATCGAAGGCTTCCTCGGTGGCCGGCTCCTCGGGCAGCTCGGCGGTGACCTGCGCCGCGGCGGCCTGCAACACCGGCGCCACCGCCTCGGCCTGCGCCTGGATCAGCTGAGCGCCAGGCTGAGCGTCGGTTACCTGGCCGGCCA
Organism: Pseudomonas sp. ABFPK; assembly: GCF_001586765.1. Classification (NCBI taxonomy): domain Bacteria; kingdom Pseudomonadati; phylum Pseudomonadota; class Gammaproteobacteria; order Pseudomonadales; family Pseudomonadaceae; genus Pseudomonas; species Pseudomonas sp. ABFPK. The sequence goes on from NZ_LQXW01000025.1 coordinate 42,916, forward strand.
CCAGGCTGGCATCGCGCAAGCCGGTGTCAGTCTGGGCCTGGTCGTCGGCTGGCAATTGTTTGCCGTCATCGGCAACCGCGGGTTTGTCGGCAGCGGCTTTCTTGCCGCCCTGCGCCGACTCGGGCTTGTCCTTGGGCTTGGCCTGGGCGACCTTGTCGTCCTGCCCTGCGGCCTTGTCGCGGCCCTGCCTGGCCATCACCTGGCCGAAGCCGTCGCCCTTGTCACCCAGCGCCTGCAGCGGCTTGTCGGCCTGTGCGGTGGCCGAACGCGAGGTATTGGCAATGGCGTTGCCTTGCAACAATGGGTTGGGTGCGACAGGCATCGAGCGGTCTCCGCGCCAGAAACAAAAAAATCATGCAGCCAGAGACAGGCAAGACTCGCGCCAAGTCGTGTATCAACCCGCCGAAATGCGTTGCTGCTCACCTCGGTAGAAGCGCTGCACCTCGACGAACTCCAGGTCGATGCGGTTGATCAGGTCCTCGATGCCATACAGCGGAGGCCGCCGCGCGCGCTCCTCCAGTTGCTGGCACAGGCTGGCCAGCGCAACCGCGCCCATGTTGCTGCTGCTGCCCTTGAAACTGTGGGCCGCAGAACCGAGCTCTTCGGCACTTTTGGCCGCATGCAGCTGGCCCAGGCGCCGCTCGGAGTCGTCAAGAAAGGTTTGCACCAACTGCAGGTAGCCATCTTCCATGACCTCACGCAGGTCGCTGAGTACCTTATGGTCAATATGCATGTCAGTCACTTGTTCACTCCTTGATCAAGCCAGATTATGCCCGAGCCAACCCGTGGCTCACCAGACGAACTCCACATGCGCGCAACGCCCGCCCTCACTCCAGCAAGCGCTGCTGGCCAGCCGCCTTACCAAATTCAGGCCACGCCCACTCAGCCCCTGCTCCAGCGTGGGCCGCGACAGCACGCGCTGCACATCGAACCCGGCACCACTGTCACGGACCTCGATCATCAGACGCCCGCCGTCGGCATGCGGTTCAACCTTGAAATCGATGCGCACGTAACCGTCGGTCAACACCCCGAGGCGCCGGGCGCGCTCTTGATAATAGTCTGCAAAGCCTTGGCCATCGCGCTTGAGCTGCGAATCCAGGCCCAGCACGCCATGCTCCAGCGCGTTTGAATAAAGCTCGCTGAGCACACTGTGCAGGTTGCCGGTGCGCGCACGCAGGCCGTGAATCTCCTGCAACAACTGCACCAGGTACGGCACCGGGTTGAAGCGTTTGAGGCTCTCGCCACGCACCTCGAACCCCAGCGACCAGTCCAGCGGGCTGGAGCGGCCGCTATCAGAGTAGATCATCGGCGCCGGCACCCGCTCCTCGGCACAGAACATACGAATGTCGCACAGACTGATGTCATCGCGCGGGCGCCCGCCAAAGCGCTCCAGAGCCTGCATCACTTCGTCGAACAGCCGCGCCGGGTCACGGTTGTCGGCCAGCACCCTGTGCAGGCGCTGCACACCGAACAGGCGCTCCTGGTCGTCGGCCGTGTCGAGCACGCCGTCCGACAGCAGCAGCAGGCGTTCACCCGGCGCCAGCGGCAACACTTCGGTACTGTCATCGAAATGCTCGGCGTCCAGGATGCCCAGCGGCAGGTGCCGCGAACCCAGCGCCGACAGCACCTGGCCATCTACTGCCAGGCGATAGCCATCAGGCATGCCACCATTCCACACTTCCACCGAACCGCGCTGCATGCTCAGGTTGAGCAGCAGCGCACAACAGAACATGTCCACCGGCAGGATGCGCTTGAGCTTGGCGTTCATCTCGCGCAGGACCTGCGCCATGCCGTAGCCCTTGGCAGTCATGCCGTAGAACACTTCAGCCAGCGGCATCGCCCCTACCGCCGCTGGCAGGCCGTGGCCGGTAAAATCGCCGAGAAGCACTCGCATGTCGCCGGACGGAGTGAACGCGGCCAGCATCAGGTCGCCATTGAACAGCGCATACGGCGATTGCAGGTAGCGGATGTTGGGCGCGGAAAGGCAGCCGGAATGGGCCACCTTGTCGAACACCGCCTTGGCAACCCGCTGCTCGTTGAGCAGGTGGTGGTGGTGCCGGGCAATCTGGTCACGCTGCTCCAGCACGGTGGCCTGCAGCCGGCGCAGGCGGTCCATGGCGCGGATCTTGGCGCCGAGAATCACCGCACTGTAGGGCTTGGCCATGAAGTCGTCGCCCCCTGCCTCCAGGCAGCGCACCAGGCCTTCCTCCTCGTTCAATGAAGTCAGGAAAATGATCGGCACCAGCGCTTCGCCGGCCAGGGCCTTGATCTGCCGCGCCGCCTCGAAGCCGTCCATCACCGGCATCAGCGCATCCAGCAGCACCAGTTGCGGGCGACGCTCGACGAACAACGCCACCGCCTGCTCGCCGTTTTCCGCGGTAAGTACCTGATGACCTTGACGGCGCACGATCTGCGCCAGGAGCAGGCGGTCGGCGGCACCGTCTTCAGCCACCAGCACGGTCAACGCCTGTTCGGCCGGCATGTCGGCGCTCAACTGATATCGAAGAGTTTTTCGAAATTGGAGATGGCGAGGATCTTGCGCACGTCGGAGCTGGCATGCACCACACGCACATCCGACTCATCGCCGCCCGCATGGTCACGTAGCAACAGCAGCATGCCGAGCGCGGAACTGTCGAGGTAGGTAGTGTCCTTCAGGTCGACGACCACCGAATCTGGCCGGCTGGTCTGGCGTTCGTAGGCGTCGCGAAATTCCTGGTGCTTGCCGAAATCGAAGCGCCCCTTGATCTTTATCGTCAGCTTTTTCCCGTCCTGCGAAAAATCAGTCTCGACTGCCATGCTAGCGATTCCTTCGATGATGGCGGATGCAACTCCATAAAGGTTTAGCAGGCGATGGCGGGGGTGGCAAGCATGTGGGCTGCCTGTCCCGGCCTCTTCGCGGGTGAACCCGCTCCCACAGGATCTCCACAAATTCGAATCCTGCGCCGTGCCTGTGGGAGCAGGTTTACCCGCGAAGAGGCCAGTACAGGCTATAGGTGGTTCTGCCGCGGCAGGCGTTGTGACAGCTCGTCGAGCAGGCGCTGCTCGCGCTTGTCTTCGGCCCGCCGGGCTTCCTCCAGATAGCGCTGCACCAGCTTGCGCAGGCCTTCCACCCGGGCATAGGCCTGCTGCCAGGTGCCTCGGGCGTTGTTGAGGTTGTTCTGGTGCCAGACCAGGCTCTGGCGCTGCTGGGTCATGGCCGTTTCCAGCTGCCCGAGGAAGCGCTGGTAATTGACCAGCCAGCTACCGTTCACCCCCTGCCCGCCACGATTGATCCACTGCAGCTGGTAATCCTCGCGAAACCGCTCGAGCTCGGCCAGTTTGGCCTGGGCCGTGGCCACCTGCTGCTGGAACTGCCCAAGGCGCTGGGCCGCCTGGCGCTCGGCCTCTTCGGCCATGTCCACCACCGGCGCCAGGCGCGTGGCACGTCCGGGCAGCGTCATGGCCTATCAACCGCCCGCCGGGGGCGCAAAGATAGCCCCCAACTGTTCGCGGCTTTGCGCCATGCCCACGCTCTCGCGCAGGCCCTGGCGCAAAAACTCCACCAGCTTCGATTGCAGGGCGATGGCCAGGTCGGTTTCCGGGTCGCCACCCGCCACGTAGGCACCCACGCTGATCAGATCGCGGCTCTGCGACAGGCGCGACCACAACTGCTTGAACTTCTGCGCCTGGCGCAAATGGTCGGCATCGACCACCTGGGGCATGACCCGGCTGATCGAGGCTTCGATGTCGATGGCCGGGTAATGACCTTCTTCGGCCAGCCGCCGCGACAGCACGAAGTGGCCATCGAGCACACCGCGCGCCGCGTCGGCAATCGGGTCCTGCTGGTCGTCGCCCTCGGACAACACGGTATAGAACGCGGTGATCGAACCACCACCTGGCTCGCCGTTGCCGGCCCGCTCCACCAGCTTGGGCAGCTTGGCGAACACCGACGGCGGGTAACCCCGGGTGGCCGGCGGCTCGCCGATGGCCAGGGCGATTTCACGCTGGGCCTGTGCGAAACGGGTCAGCGAGTCCATCAGCAACAGCACGTTCTTGCCCTTGTCGCGGAAGTACTCGGCAATACGTGTGCAGTACATGGCGGCGCGCAGACGCATCAGCGGCGCATCGTCGGCGGGCGAAGCGACCACCACCGAGCGCTTGAGGCCTTCCTCACCCAGGATATGCTCGATGAATTCCTTGACCTCGCGACCCCGCTCGCCGATCAGGCCGACGACGATGATCTCGGCTTCGGTGAAGCGGGTCATCATGCCCAGCAACACCGACTTGCCCACCCCGGTACCGGCGAACAGGCCCAGGCGCTGGCCGCGACCGACGGTGAGCAGGCCATTGATGCTGCGAATGCCCACGTCCAGCGGCTTGCTGATGGGGTCGCGGTTCAACGGGTTGATCACCGGGCCGTCCATCGGCACCCAGTCCTCGGCCTTCATCCCGCCCTTGCCATCCAGCGCGCGACCGGCGCCGTCGAGCACCCGGCCGAGCATGCTCATGCCCATGGGCAGGCGGCCGCTGTCATCCAGCGGCACCACCCGGGCGCCGGGGGCGATGCCGACAATGCTGCCGACCGGCATGAGGAATACCTTGGACCCGGCAAAGCCCATGACTTCGGCCTCCACCTGCACCGGGTGGTAGCTGTCGTCGTTGATTACCAGGCAGCGGCTGCCGACTGCAGCGCGCAGGCCTTCGGCTTCCAGGGTGAGGCCGACCATGCGCAGCAGGCGGCCTTCGACGATGGGCTGGGCCGGCAGCTCGATGGCCTCGGCGTAACTGCCCAGGCGCTTGCCGAAACTGGTGCGCTCAAGTTGCATCCGGGCTACCCACGGCGCGCTCTGGCAGGCTGTCCAGGTCTACCGACATGTCTGGCGCTGCCGGGTGCAGCGAATGGTCGTGCAACTGGTCGAACAGTTGTGCTACGGCTTTCTCGATGCGGGTTTCCATGGTCGCGTCGATGCGGCTGTGCGCGGTCTCGATACGGCAGCCGCCTGGTAGCAGTGCGCTGTCCTCGAGCAGCCGCCAGCTTTCCTCATGGCGCTCGCGCAGGGCCTTGGCCAGCTCGAAATCCTGCGGGTTGAGGTGGATGCGGATATTGTCCGCGCCCATGGGCAGCAGCTTGAGCGCTTCGCGCAGTACCTGGGTGATCTGGCTGGAATCGCCCCGCAGTTCGCGACCGATCACCTGGCGGGTCATGTGAGCCACCAGGTGGACCAGGGTTTTCTCGATCTGCGTGTCCTGCTCGGCGATCGGTTCCATCAGGTTGGTCATCAGCCGGTCGAGGCTTTCCAGCTTGGTCTTCAGGGCCTCTTCGGCTTCCTGGCGGACCTTGAGCTGGGTGCTATGGAAGCCCTCGCGCTCACCGGTGGCAAAGCCTTCGTTGTAGGCTTCCTGGCGGATGGCCTCGAGTTCTTCCAGGGTCAGTGGCTGGACTTCTTCCAGCGGCACTTCCTCGACTTCTTCCTCGACTACCTCGGGCTCCGGCTCCGGTTCGGGCTCAGGCTCGGGTTCCGGGTCGAAGCTGGGCAGCGCCCATACGTCCACGCCTTCGAGGTCGCGGGCGCGGATCAGGTCGCTGGGGTGATGTTCTTTGGTGGGCATGCTGTCATGTTCTCAAACCATGTTCAGCCGACACGGTCCCTGTGGGAGCGGGTTCACCCGCGAATGCGTCGGCAGCGACAACCTCTATCGTCAGGTCCGACGCCTTCGCGGGTAAACCCGCTCCCACAAGGGGCGGCGTCGGCTTTCAGATCGCGAAGACCTTAGATCATTTCCTCGGCGCCCTTGCCGCCGAGCACGATCTCGCCGGCCTCGGCCATGCGGCGGGCGATGGTGAGGATTTCCTTCTGCGCCGTTTCCACATCGCTGACCCGCACCGGCCCCTTGGCCTCCAGGTCGTCGCGCAACAGTTCCGAGGCACGTTTGGACATGTTCTTGAAGATCTTGTCCTTGACCCGCTCGTCGGCGCCCTTGAGCGACACCACCAGCACGTCGGACGAGACTTCGCGCAGCAGCGCCTGGATGCCTCGGTCGTCGACGTCGGCCAGGTTGTTGAAGACGAACATCAGGTCTTCGATCTGCTCCGACAGGTCGCTGTCGATTTCGCGGATCGCGTCCATCAGTGCACCTTCCACCGAGCTGTCGAGGAAGTTCATGATGTCGGCGGCGCGCTTGATGCCACCCAAGGTGGTACGCGCCGCGTTGGAGTTGCCCGAGAACTGCTTCTCGAGGATCTGGTTCAGCTCCTTCAGCGCCGCCGGCTGCACGGTGTTCAGCGACGACACGCGCAGGACGATGTCCAGGCGCACCTTGTGGTCGAAGTTGCTCAGCACTTCGCCGGCCTGGTCGGGGTCGAGGTAGGCGACCACGATGGCCTGGATCTGCGGGTGCTCGTAGCGGATCACGTCGGCAACGGCGCGCGGCTCCATCCACTTCAGGCTGTCCAGGCCGCTGGTGTTGCCACCGAGCAGGATGCGGTCGACCAGGCCATTGGCCTTGTCCTCGCCCAGGGCCTGATTGAGCATCTTGCGGATATAGGCATCGGAGCCCACGCCCAGGCTGGTCTGGTCGCCGACGATTTCGACGAACTCGCTCATCACCTGCTCGACCTGTTCACGGTGCACATTGCCCATCTGCGCCATGGCCACACCCACACGCTGCACTTCCTTGGGCCCCATGTGCCGCAGCACCTGGGCGGCATCGGTCTCGCCCAGCGAAAGCAGGAGGATCGCCGCCTTGTCGACGCGGCTCAGCTTGGCGGTAACGGCTCGGTTATCACTCATCGGCGTTGATCCACTCTTTCACGACCTGGGCAACGCGGCCCGGGTCTTCGGCCACCAGGCCTTTGATTGCGTTGAGCTGTGCCTCGTAACCCTCGTTCGGGCTAGGCAGCAGAATGCTTGTCGGGCCACCCAGAGTGACGCGGTCGTTGGCCAGTTCGCCATCCAGCCCCATCATGCCGCCCAGCTCCATGTCGCCATCCGAGGCAGCCTGCTTGCCGCCCCCTGTAATGTTGTTCAGCACCGGGCGCAGCACACCGAACACCAGCACCAGGATGAACACCACGCCCAGCACTTGCTTGACGATGTCCCAGAACCACGGCTGCTGGTAGAAGGCGATGTCGGCGATCTCTTCGCCACGGTCGGCGGCGAACGGCACGTTGATCACCGTCACACTGTCGCCACGGCTGGCATCGAAGCCGACCGCGTCCTGTACCAGGCGAGTGAAGCGTGCCAGGTCCTCGGCGCCCCATGGCGAACGGGTGGCGTCGCCGGTGGCAGGGTCGATCTTGACCTGGTCGTCCACCACCACCGCCACCGACAGGCGGGTCATGCGCCCCTGCTGCTGGCGGGTGTGGCTGATGGAGCGGTCCAGCTCGAAGTTCTTGGTGCTTTGCTGGCGCTTGTCCGACGGGTACGGCGCGAGCATCGGCTGGCCGGTGGCCGGGTCCATGATCTGCTGGCCGTTGGCATCCACCAGCGGCTGGCCAGGCTGGATGGCCGCGGCCGGGGTAGCGGCACCACCGGTGGTCTGCGGTGCCGAGGCCGGGCCTGGCGGCTGGTTGCTCAGTGCGCCGGGGACACCTTGCGGCCCCTGGCTGCTGGCACGCTGTTCGTCGACCGACTGCTCGCTGCGCAGTGCCGGCTGGTCGGGGTTGAACTGCTCGGAGGTGGATTCGACCGCGCTGAAGTCGAGGTCGGCAGACACTTCGGCCTTGTAGCGGTCATTCCCCAGCACCGGCTGCAGGATGTTGTGCACCCGCTGGGTGAGCATGCTTTCTACCCGGCGGCTGTAGTCGAACTGTTTGCCTGCCTGGGTCAGGGCGGTGTCCTGGATCTGCTCGGACAGCAGGTTGCCCTTCTGGTCGACCACGGTGACCTGGGACTTGTCCAGTTCCGGCACGCTGGTGGCGACCAGGTTGACGATGGCCATCACTTGCCCGGCTTCCAGGGCACGGCCCGGGTACAGCTCGACCAGTACCGAGGCGCTGGGCTTGCGTTCGTCACGCACGAACACCGAGCTTTTCGGGATGGCCAGGTGCACGCGCGCGCCCTTGACGTTGTTCAGGCTGGACACGGTACGCGCCAGCTCGCCTTCCAGGCTGCGACGGTAACGGGTGGCTTCCATGAACTGGCTGGTGCCCAGGCCCTGTTCTTTGTCGAGCAATTCGAAACCGACGTTGCCATCGCTTGGCGCCACGCCGGCGGCCGCCAGTTTCAGGCGCGCACGGGAGAGGTCGTCGGCCTTGACCAGCAGAGCCCCGGAGTTGGGCTCGACGTTGTAGGGGATGTCGGCAGCGGCCAGGGTATCCATGACCTGCTTGGTGTCCATGCCCGCCAGGCTGCCGTACAGCGGACGGTAATCAGGTTGTTGCGACCACAGTACCACGGCAAAGCCGATCGCCACGCTGGCGGCCAGACCGACCAGAAGGCCGATCTGACGCAGCATGGGCATCTGCGCGATATTTTCCAGAAACGCCATGCCGAACAGCGGCGGCTTGGCCGCGGGCGGGCCGCTCTTGGCAGGGGCGTTGTCGACGACTGCTTCAGCCATGGTTTACGTCCGTCCTCAAACCGGCATCTGCATGATGTCCTGGTACGCCTGGACCAGCTTGTTGCGTACCTGGGTCAGGGCCTGCATCGACACGCTGGCCTTTTGCGAAGCGATCATCACATCGGTCAGGTCGACGCCACTCTTGCCGATCTCGAAGGCGTTGGCCAGCTGGGTCGAAGCCTGCTGAGTCTCATGCACCTTGCCGATGGCCTGGCCGAGCATGTCGGCAAAGGTACTCTGCCCCGGTGCCAGCTCGGGAGCGGCGGCCACCTTGGGCAGCGACATGGCATCGGCCTGCATGGCCCGCATGTCCAACATCAGACGATTGAATTCAACACCTTGGCTCATGACCCTTCTCTCTCCTGCGGCCGCATTTTTTTGACAGTGATGCGGCGGATAGCCAACGTAAAGCAACAAAGGTGCCAGCCTTGGCACGCGCACCTCGGTTCACTGTAGGAGCAGCCTTGTGCTGCGAAAGGGGCCTTTGATGCAACAGACCACCTTCTGCCTTGCTGGCCTCTTCGCAGCACAAGGCTGCTCCTACAAGGGCTGCGCAAGCTCTGAGGTTTTTGTCAGCCGAACAGGCTGGCCTCGACGTCAAACCCGGCATCGCGCATCTGCGCCAGCTTGTAGCGCAAGGTACGCGGGCTTATCCCCAGGCGTTCGGCCGCCTCCTTGCGGCGGCCGCGCTCGGCTCGCAGGGTGTCGATGATCATCTGGTACTCATGGCGACGCATGTCATCGCCCAGCCCGCCAGGCTCGGCCACCACTTCAGGTGATGGCTCGATGCCAGCTGACAATGGAATGGCGCCTGCCAGACAAAAATCCGCCGCCTCGATCACCCCGCCCTGCTGCAGGATCAGCGCCCGCTGCAGGGCGTTGTCCAGTTCGCGTACGTTGCCCGGCCAGGCATACGCCTGCAGGCAGGCCCGGGCCTGGGGCGACAGGTGCACCGGGGCGTGCTTCATCTTGGCCACGTGACGCGCCAACAGGCGCTCGGCCAGTTGCAGGATGTCACCCGGGCGTTCGCGCAGCGGACGCCAGGCCAGGGGGAACACCGAAAGGCGGTAGTAGAGGTCTTCACGGAAACGCCCGGCCGCCACTTCGCCAGCCAGGTCACGGTTGGTGGTGGCCAGCACACGGATATCCAGGCTAATCGGCTTGCGCCCGCCTACCCGCTCCACCTCGCGCTCCTGCAGCACGCGCAGCAGCTTGGCCTGCAAGGCCATCGGCATCTCCGAGATCTCATCAAGCAGCAAGGTGCCGCCTTCGGCCTGCTCGAACTTGCCGGCCTGGGCAGCGATGGCGCCAGTGAAGGCACCCTTTTCGTGGCCGAACAGCGTGGCCTCGAGCATGTTGTCGGGGATGGCAGCACAATTGATCGCCACGAAGGGCTGCGCCGCCCGCGACGATTGCTGATGAATGAAGCGCGCCAGCACTTCCTTGCCGGTGCCGGACTCGCCCGAAATCAGCACGGTCGAGTCACTGCGCGCCACCCGCGCGGCCAGTTCCAGCAACTGTCGACTGGCTGGTTCGCAGGCCACCGGGCCTTCTTCTTCAGCCACGCGCCCGGCGGCATGCCGCTCGACCAGGCTGAGCAACGCCTTGGGCTCGAACGGCTTGACCAGATAGTCGGCGGCGCCTTGGCGCATCGCCTCGACGGCACGCTCCACCGCGGCATGCGCAGTCATCAGCAACACGGGCAGTTGCGGTTGCTGGCGCCGCAGCTGGGCCAGCAGTTGGTGCCCATCCATGCCTGGCATGTTCACATCGCTGACTACCAGGCTGAAGGCCTCCTCCAGCACCGCTTCCAGCGCTTCTTCGGCACTGCCCACCGCCTGGTAGGCGAAGCCGCCGATTTCCAGGGTATCGCCCAGCGCCTGGCGCAATACGCGGTCGTCCTCGACCAGCAGCACCTTGATCGTCATTACATGCCCTCCGCCAGCTGCCCGTCGATCAACGGCAGTTCCACCCGCACACAGGTGCCACGGCCAACCCTGGAGCGCAGGCGCAGCGTACCTTGGTGCGCGCGCACCACGGCCTTGACCACCGCCAGGCCCAGGCCGGTGCCAGTGGCCTTGGTGGTCAGGAACGGCTCGCCCAGGCGGCCGAGCAGGTCGCCATCGATGCCACTGCCGGCGTCGCTTACACACAGGTGCAGGCTGCACTCGCGGCGGAACAGGTGCACCTTCAGTCGCGCCGGGCCGTCGCTGGCTTGCAGCGCATTTTCGATCAGGTTGAGCAATGCACCAACCAGGGTGTCGCGGTTGCACAGCAGCTCACCCAGGTGGCTGTCGCACTGCCAGCGCACGGCGTGCCCTTGCACATGCGCCTGGGCAGCCTGCTGCAGGGCCTGGAACAAGGCTTTTGGCGTGACTCGATCATTCAGCGGCAGCTCGCCACGGGCGAATACCAGCATGTCGCGCACTTGGTGTTCCAGCTCGTGCAAGCGTTCCTTCAGGGTACCGGCAAAGCGCTGGCGGGTTTCCGCGCTCAGCTCTTGTTCGGGATCAGCCAGGTGGCTGGCGTAGAGCATCGCCGCCGACAGTGGCGTGCGGATCTGGTGCGCCAGCGAGGCGACCATGCGCCCCAGCGAAGACAGGCGCTCGTGGCGAGCCAGCTGGTCCTGCAGGCGACGGGTTTCGGTCAGGTCGTTGAGCAACATCAACTGGCCAGGCTCGGCATCCAGCGAGCGAGTGGCAATGGACAGACGGCGGCCGTCGCGCAGCGAGACTTCGTGACCGTCATCCTTGCGCGGGGCAAAGCTGCGGGCGATCACCTGGCGCCACAGCTGGCCGACCAGCGGCTCGCCGAGCAGTTCGCAGGCGGCCGGGTTGGCTTCGCGCACCAGGCCCTGGCCATCGATCACGATCACCCCGCCGGGCAGCAGGTCCAGCAGGTTCTGCAGGCGGTTGGCGAGGCGCTCCTTTTCGCTCAGTTCATCGATGCGCTGGGCGCTGACCACCGCCAGCTCGCCCTTGAGTTCGCTGACCCGGGCTTCCAGCAGGCTATAGGACTGGCTCAGCTGGCTCGAGACCTGATTGAACAGGGCGAAGGCCTGCTCGACACCCTGGCGACTGTCCTGCTCGATCGGGGGCTGCCCCTGCAGATCGGGGGCTAGGGATATGTGGGCGGCCTGGGGCATCTTGCTCTCTCGCATGGCTGACCGTCATAAAAACGGTGTGTTGCCAGCGGTGTAGCAATAGCCGTGCCGGAGATGGGGTTTTGTACAGGGCTTGCGCTTTGGAGTCAGGAGCAGATCGCGCAGCCCCTCGCGGATGGCCATGCCCATGGGAGAGACGTGGTATTTGCCCCGGTGCCCGCTTTCAAACTCGCCACAAGCCTCCCCAGCCGCCTCTGCATCAAGACAGCCTGGTCAATCGCTTGCGGCCCCTTCACCGGCTTCCGTCACCGTTTCCGGGCCTGACAAAACTGCTAGTTGTGACGCCCCACGTTGTGAATCTACTTTGAACCCGGTGTGTCCAACAACGGAGCCATTGATCATGCATACCCAACCGCCCGACCAGAAAGTCCCCCTGGAAATGAAACAGAAAAGTCATCACACAACGATGAATTACAGCGCCTACGGCCTACATACCGACTGCGGCTCAGCGGCTCCAGCACTTGCCTACAACGGTGAGCATCACGACCCGTTTTCCAGGCTCTATCTCCTGGGAAACGGCCATCGCCCCTACAGCAGTCGATTGATGAGATTCAACACATCTGACTCACAAAGCCCTTTTTTACTGGGAGGGCTCAACAGCTACTGCTATTGCAACGGCGACCCGATCAATTTTTCAGACCCAAGTGGACAAATGCGCACCCCGCTCAGACCTGTCAACACCCCCCAACGTCGCTATGGAGGCAATCCCACTCTCCGCGAATCCTCGCGTTTGCGTCAGCGTGAGAGATCCCTCAGGGCCCAAGCTGGACAAGCCCGTGCGAACGCAAGACGAGAAACTCGAGAAGCCCAAGCCGCAGCAGAGCGCGAGGCACATTCCAGGGCGGAGATGAACAACACGAACAATCCGATTCACCGAGAAATTTTTAGTAGCGTTGCGGATATGAATCATCAACAACGATCGAGTTTACTTGCCAGCAGCGTGAATCACTGGACACATAACCTCTCTCTTACGAGCGAAGCCGAAAGATTGGCTCGAACCCGGACTGCCCTGCTTCTGACCGAATACGAAAACGTTCCTGCGCCTCAGGTAAACCCACCAAACATACCGGCCCAAGCAACTCAAATGACTACACCCGTACAGACCTTGGGTACATTGATTCGACGAACCACTGTCAGAGGTACCAATACATGAGGCAGAACAAACCAGACGGTGATGCCCCCTTAAGCACGCCTGCTCCCCTTTGAGCGGGCCGCTGTGCTACCCGGGGAAGTTGAGCGTTCAAGTTCAAAAATGTCCTGAGGAGGCGAGTGAGGCCGCGCTGGCGATCTGACGGACACCATCAAGACCAAACCGGACACCCCGCCGCGGCCGTCAATCTTCCGCCTGGTCCTCGCCCCCCTGACGGCTCATGCCGTACTTGCGCATTTTCTCTACCAGAGTGGTACGGCGAATGCGCAAACGTTCAGCTGCACGTGCAACGATACCGTTGGCATCGTCCAGCGCCTGCTGGATCAGGCCCTGCTCCAGGCTACCCAGGTAGTCCTTCAGGTCCAGGCCTTCAGGTGGCAGCATGGCGTGGTTGCTGAAGTTCGGCGTATGGCCGTTGATTGCGACGCGCTCTTCCAGGTCGCTGCGCAGGCTGTCGACCATCTGCTCGTCTTCGTCATCGACGTAACGGAATTTCTTCGGCAGCTCGGAAACGCCAATCACCCCGTACGGGTGCATGATCGCCATACGCTCGACCAGATTGGCCAGCTCGCGCACGTTACCCGGCCAGCCGTGGCGACACAGCGACATGATCGACGCGGAGTTGAAGCGGATGGACCCGCGCTTCTCGTGCTCCATGCGCGAGATCAGCTCGTTCATCAGCAGCGGGATGTCTTCCACCCGCTCACGCAGCGGCGCCATCTCGATGGGGAACACGTTCAGGCGGTAGTACAGGTCTTCGCGGAACGTGCCCTCCTCGATCATGGTCTCGAGGTTCTTGTGGGTCGCGGCAATGATGCGCACATCGATGCTCTGGGTCCTGTTGCTGCCCACGCGCTCGAAGGTACGCTCCTGCAGCACGCGCAACAGCTTGACCTGCATCGGCAACGGCATGTCGCCGATTTCGTCGAGGAACAGGGTACCGCCGTTGGCCAACTCGAAACGCCCGGCACGGCTGGTGATCGCCCCGGTGAAGGCACCCTTCTCGTGACCGAACAGTTCGCTTTCCAGCAACTCGGCCGGGATCGCGCCACAGTTGACCGGCACGAACGGCGCTTCGCGGCGTTTGGAATGGTAGTGCAGGTTGCGCGCGACCACTTCCTTGCCGGTGCCGGACTCACCCAAAATCAGCACGCTGGCATCGGTGTCGGCCACCTGCTGCATCATCTGCCGCACGTGCTGAATGGCACGACTGGTGCCGACCAGGCTGCGGAACAGGTTGGGTTCGCGCTGGCGGCCACGCTCGCGCGCCTGGTCGTACATCTCGCGATAGACCTGGGCACGGTGCAGTGAATCCAGCAGCTGGCTATAGCTTGGCGGCATCTCCAGGTTGGAAAGCACCCGGCGGCGAAGGTCTTCCGGGAACTCCGCAGAAGAAATTTCACCTAAAAGCAGAACCGGAAGGAACTCATCCCACCCAGTCACTGTCTTAACGAGCCCAAGCACACTGCCCGGGGCATTTACAGTGCCGATAAGCACGCACAGCACTTCGCGACTCGAAGACAACGGCTCGACCATTTGCTGCCAGTCCTGGCTGGAGCAAGCGAGGTTTTCTTCGCCGAGGAAGTTAAGCACCACCGCCAGGTCGCGGCGGCGTGCGCTGTCGTCGTCGATCAGCAGAATCTTGGTTTCACGCCACATGCAATAGCAACTTCCCTAGTCATATCGGCGCCCGAGGGCGTGCTCGACATCATTCCGACTGAATGGTCAGTGTTCGGACGTCTGAAATTCGAAAACAGCCACTAGTAAAGTCAAAAAACACCAGCCAGTCAAATTAATGGCGCATGGCTTTTGGCAACATCTGTGGTCAGGTGAACAAATGGTATACCTTTGCCGCGTTCTTCGCCTGACGGATTTTCGTCATTTCATCGACCAGGGATTGACGTTCGCCACTTGCAACTGCGATTAGTTGGCGGTAGACAGCCATCAACTGCTCTAGGCTACCACGTACTTCCGCTTCGTTTTCATGAGCCTCGGCAAGCACATCGTCGACACACAGCCGGCATTCCAGGTCGAGCTCGCCAACTGTACCCCAGTCGCGATCAGCCAGCGCCGCCAGCAAGGCTTCTCGGGTGTGCTCTATACGGGCGATAACCTCGCTCATGTCATCCTCCTGGCTTAGGAAGCCGCCGACGGATCGCCGATCGCGTCCCAACCTTCCTTGATGGTGATCAGCAGGCGCGCCACTTCGTCGATGATCTCCGGGTCATTTTTTGCATTGGCTTCGATCAAGCGACGACTCATGTAGGTATACAGGTTGTCCAGATCGGCCAGGGTGTCGGCATGGTTTTCCAGATCCAGGCCTTCACGCAGGCCGCCGATGATGTCGATGGCCTTGCCGATGAGGATACCCTTCTGGGCGATATCATTGCGCGCGATCGCGCCCTTCGCCTGCGCCATGCGATCAAGGCCGCCCTGCATGAGCATCTGCACCAGGCGGTGCGGACTGGCTTCGGATGTCTGTGCCACGCCGTTGACTTTCTGGTATTGCCGAAGGGCCAACATCGGGTTCATGGATCTGCCTCGTTGCTGCGAAAAAGGTTGCGTCTACCCTGTGTATCGCCGCCACGTCAAAAAACTTTAGGGTTAAAACGAAAAGCCCGGCGCGTATGGCAAACGCTGCCGGGCTTTTGTCACACGGAAAGAATCAGGACTTCTTGGCCTGCGCGTTGATCGCCTCGAAGATCGACGTGATCTGGTCGGCCTGGGCTTTCATCTTGCCTAGGGCAGTGTCCAAGGCCACGTATTTCTTGGTCAGTGATTCGGTCAACGAGTCGGTGCGCCGATCGAGGGCAGCCTGCTGCTCACTCAAGTTCTTTGCAACGTTGCTCAATGCGCTATTACGGCTAGCCAAACTACCATCAGTGGCATTGTACGGGTCAATGGCCTTGTTCATCCGCTCGAAAATGCCATTCGTGCCGGTGAACAACTCCTGCACTTCCGCCCCCAACTTCTTGTCATTCATCGCTGCGGCGAATTTGGTGCTGTTGAACTCCAGAGTGCCGTCTTTTTGTGTGTTGATACCCAACTGACTCAGAGTGGTCAGCTGATCGCCTGCCCCCACTTCGGAAAGCACCTTACGAATATCACCCAACAGCGACCGGGTGGTAGGGTCGTTGGTCAGCGGCCCCAGCACCAGGTTGTCATCGTCATCACGGCTGGTCGAAGTCAGCGACGTAATAGCCTTCTGCAGCGTGTTGTAGGCATCGACAAAACTTTGGATGGAGGTCTTCAGGCCATCATTGTTGGCCGCTACGGTGACCTTGGTTGCCGCCGCGCTCTCACTGATCAACTCCAGGCTCAAACCACTGATCGAATCACTGATGGTATTGGTGGCGCTGGTGATCTTCAGGCCATCGATCGTCAGCTCGGCGTCCTGAGCTATATCGGTAATATAGCCTGCCCCCGTCCCTACCATCTTCTGGGTGCCGACAATATTCAGCTCAGTCTGATCGACATCCCCCTTCAATGAGAGATCATTGCCCGCGCCAGTCTTTGAGGACGTCAACACCAGACGAGCGCCATCCTCACCCGTAATGATGTTGGCACTGATGCCGTTGGCACTCATTTCCTTGTTGATCTGGTCGCGCACGCTTTGCAGCGTGGCGCCAGCACCGACCTCGATCGTGTAGGCCGTGCCGCCATCTGCGGGATCACCTTGTTCGATCGTCAGGGTTCCCGCGGCAATCGCTTTGGAGGCACCTTCGACAAACGCCTGGCTAGCCACTTTCGAACCTGTTGCCAGCTTTGCTACCTGAATGTCGTAACTACCGGCGACTGCGGTGTTGCCCGAGGTGACCTTGACGACCTTGTCATTGGCCGAAGTAGCCGCATAGGCATTGAACGACGGCGCGGTCTTGTCGTTGAGCTTGGTCATGGCAGTCTGGAAGGCCGTGAGGGCACTACGCAGCGACCCGATTCCGGAGATCATCGCACTGTTGTTACTGGTCTGCCGGGTAATCTGCGCCTGCTTGGCGGCAGTGTCGGACTGGACCAGGACCTTGACGATCGAACCGATGTCCAGACCGGACCCGAGGCCAGTACTGGAGGCGATTGGGCTTGCCATGCTGTTCTCCCTCTCGTTAACCGCCAGCCCACTCCTGCGGGGCCGACATGCTTTACTTCATTGGTGCTCGCCGCCAGTCAAACCTTGGCGTCGAACAGAACACTGTTGGCATCACTCAGGCTGCGGGCAATTCGCAACGCCTCTTCCGAGGGCAATTGGCGAATCAACTCACCACTGTCGCTGGCGATGACTTTGACGACGATCTTGCCGGATTCTTCGTCCGTGGAGAACTCCAGATTGCGCTGTGACGCTTTCAAAAATTTTTCGATTTCAGAGACGGCATTCTTGACCTTATCGGCATCCTTCGCCGCCAGCGAGTCTTTCTTGTCGTCTTCACTGGGTACTGCAGCTTCAACTGCCCGGGTAACCGGCTTTTCGGCAACCTGCTCAACCGAACGTGCGACCGGGTAACTCAGGTTCAGCTTGGCACTCATGTCCATGCCCACCACCTCACGATGAAAAGGCGGAGAAGCGCCACGCATGCGCTTCCCCGCCAGCGACTAGGCAGATTAGCCCAGCAGCTTCAGTACTGCCGACGGCAGCTGGTTGGCCTGAGCCAGAACCGAGGTCGAAGCTTGCTGCAGAGTCTGCTGCTTGGTCAGCTGGGCAGTTTCAGCAGCAAAGTCGGTGTCCTGTACACGGCCACGAGCGGCTTCAGCGTTCTCGTTGATGTTCTGCAGGTTGTTGATGGTGCTGGTCAGACGGTTCTGAGCAGCACCCAGATCAGCACGGGTGCTGTTGATGGTTTGCAGAGCGGAGTCGATAGCGTTCACAGCAGCGCTGAAGTTAGCGCTGATGGTGCTGTCAGCACCAGAAATCGCGATAGCACCCGAGTTAACACCCAGGGCGGAAGCAGTCAGGTTAGCCAGCTTGATGGAGATCTGGTTTTCAGTACCAGTGTTGGAACCAACCTGGAAGCTCAAGGTGGCAGTGGTGTTGAGCAGGTTCTTGCCGTTCAGCTGGGTGCTGTTGGCGATACGAGTCAGCTCGTCGGACATCGAGGCGAACTCAGTGTTCAGAGCATCACGGTCCTTGTCGCTGTTCGAAGCGTTGTTGGCCTGGATGGCCAGTTCACGCATGCGCTGCAGGATGTTGGTCTGCTCTTGCATCGCACCTTCAGCGGTCTGGGCGATGGAGATACCGTCGTTGGCGTTCTTGATAGCCATGGTCTGACCGCGAATCTGCGAGGTCATACGAGTGGCAATTTGCAGGCCGGCGGCGTCGTCCTTGGCGCTGTTGATTTTCAGGCCGGAAGACAGGCGGGTCATCGAGGTGCTCAGTGCATCGGTAGCACGGTTCAGGTTTTTCTGAACACCCAGAGAGGTGGTGTTGGTGTTAACGGTCAAAGCCATGACGAATTCCTCGTTGGATTGGGTACTACGGCTTCCGGCCTTGGCAATTCGCCGGGTGTGGCACAGAGAACCTTCGTCATGGTTATCGTCGTCAGGGCGCGTTGCTTGAGGTTTTTTTTAAAAAAATTTACTGGCCACCTGCCAGCCCAAGAAAATCAATACGTTGACGCCAAAAAATCTTCGCACGCGTGAAGCATCACCTCAGAGATAGCATCAGCCGTGACAAATGACGCCTCACTCCACCTCCCTGTGAAAATGGTCAACATACTCTAAAGTTGCCCGCCACGCGGCCGATCCCAATTTCACTCTCCGCTGTCAGCACGCGAAAGCCCGCGCCTGGCAGCCAGGACCCAAATAGAGCCGCGCAATAAAGGCTCGATACCTTCTGGAACCCTCCAAGAGCTGATCAGCCATGAATTTATACGTAAACCAGACGAAGAGCAGGCCGGCGCTGCGAGATGACATTTACCAGGGCGACATTTTTCTCGACACATCCCTGCGCAGTGCATACGACCTGTGCGCCCTTGCCCGGGCCTCTATCACTCAAGCGTTCGATGGAGAAACCGATCACCAATCGCTGCATAAAATGATGCCGGTGGAAAGTTTCGTTGAGCGGGTAACCGCCCTCAAACGCCATTTCACCAATGGCGGAGAAGCCAAGGCGCTGATCCAGGCGTTCATTCTGGAAATCGGGGCCGATCCAGGCGAATACTTGTTCGATGTGCCACGCGTACGGGTAGTGCCACATTACGATTACCTGCATGCAGGCGTCAGTTATGCCTACAAACCCCACCGGGACACCTGGTACGGCAATGTCGACTGCCAGATCAATACCTGGATGCCGCTGTACTCGCTCAAGCCCGAACAAACCATGATGATCAACCCTGCCTACTTCAACCGCCCGGTGAACAACTCATCCGACGGCTGGAGCCTGGAGCACTGGATTGCGGATTCCACGCCATCCGGCCACCCAGTCCGCTCTCATCTGGCCAGGCATTCCACGGCCATCTGGCCACCTGTTCCACGGCCATCCGGCCGGGCAGTCGGAGCGCAGCGACGCAGGGGGGGCATT